>NZ_JCACKA010000047.1:0-20757 GCF_059505145.1 Mojavia sp. | reverse complement strand
CGTGTTCGGAACTCGCAATGTCGAGCTTTTTACTCAAAACTTCGTGTTCGGAACTTGGAATGTCGAGCTTTTTACTCAAAACTTCGTGTTCGGAACTCGCAATGTCGAGCTTTTTACTCAAAACTTCGTGTTCGGAACTTGGAATGTCGAGCTTTTTACTCAAAACTTCGTGTTCGGAACTCGCAATGTCGAGCTTTTTACTCAAAACTTCGTGTTCGGAACTCGGAACTTCGAGCTTTTTACTCGAAACTTCGAGCTTGGTACTCAGCACTTAGCACTGAGCACTCGAAACTTCGTGTTTGGAACTCAGCGAGAAGTTGCAAGGAGGGTTTCCCTCTGGGCAAACTTCGGTGACTCAGCACTCACAACTCACCACTCAGCCTCCCCTGCCGTCCAAATGAAGACTAGAATGAGAATTAACGTAACGTTTACTAGTAGCTAAAGTGTCAGACTCTCTGCCATTGCGCGATCGCTACCTTGCTTTAATTGACGAAATTGTAGACACCACCCTCAAGGGTAAGATTAGCTCTGTCGAGCAGGTGTATCAACTATTACTAAAAGGTGTAAATCCTGGTACAGGGGAAGTATTTGAGTTGGTTTTAAGCGATCGCCTCAGTACTATCCAAGCTCAAGTGGACAGTGAAAAGGATGAACTCAAAAAAGCCAAGGCTAGCCGGAGTTTAAGAGCAATTAAGACAATTCAAAGTCAATGGCAACGGTGGCAAGAAAACAACAAAACCACAGAGGTAATTGTCTCGGCTGTTAAAGAAATTACCACAGCATCTGCTGATGAGCGTCTTGCTACATTCCTCCGGTTTACCGATCCCAATCAGAAATACGCGCTCAATTCGCAACAGCTACAGCAGTTGTCAAAATCTTTACAGCAATTTGCCCAGGCCGATTCTGATTTACAGCAAATATCCACAGGAATCAATCGTGGTTTAGCTTCTTGGCAACGATTACAAGATCATTTGGTTAGCTGGATGTACGAAAGTCAGCAATCTTTAGGATTTGGCGGTGTCCCTGGAGAAAGTGGCCCTTGGGCAACTTGGGCAAAGCAGGTTAATAGCGAGTTACCCCAAGCACTACTACGCACCTTGGCGATCGAGCAATCTGCAATTCAATTTGCCGAACAGCAACGCAGTATCACCCTTGCTGACTGGGTAGAAATCGCCTTAATTTTACAGTATTTGCAACGGGGGTTAGTCAACTGGTTTGACCAACAAGCTTACAATATCCAAGCAGGCTCAAAGTTATCGATTTCCACTTTCTTGACCTTTGCAGTGATTTGGAGTCAGTTGGCAAGTGGTTTTAGTAGCATTGCCGCAGTGTACAGCAATGCTGCTTCTCAAATCATGCTCCAGATTCTACGCAACTTTGCTTTGCGTTCCTATTTTCCGCTTTACGGTGGAATTTTTGCTTCTTTTTCTGGTAATTATTTGCGAGATGCCTTAGATTATTTAGATGAACCGCTACGGCGAGTCGAGGGAACTCAAGAGAAGGCGCGGATTTTGACACTTTTGGGTTATTCGCAACGTGCTTTGGGACAATATCAACGCTCAATTCAGTTCCATCAGCAAGCGTTAGAAATATCACGTCATGCAGGCGATCGCCCCTGTGAAATTGCTAATTTCAACCACCTCAGCCGTACCTACGTCCAAGAGCGAAATTATGCTGAAGCCATTAATAACAGCCAACGAGCATTAATACTCAGCCGACAAGCAGGCGATCGTACAGGTGAAGCCAATGCGCTAATTAATTTAGGCTACAGCGAAGTCATGCACGCCCAAGAGTTAGAACAGGTAGAACCGGAAACCTATGAAATGGCAATTACCTATTTGCAACAAGGTTTAAAGTTATCAGAGCAATTAGGCGATATTCAAAGTAAAGCCTTGTGTTTCAGTAGCTTAGGAATTGCCCATCTAGTTATTGGCCAAGCGCAAGAGGCAATTAAATATCTAGAAGAAGGGTTTAAAACCGCACAAATTTCTGGTGATTTGTATCTTCAAGGACGAAATTTAGCTTACTTAGCCGAAGCTTATTATCATCTGCAAAATTCCGAAAAAGCTGTTTACACTGGCAGTTTGGGAATGTATTTGTTGGATCAAATTGCTTCCCGTGAATGGCGTCAACCAGCAGGACTACTTACAATTTTGCAAGGACAAATAGGAACGGCAGCTTTTCAAAATTACTTGCAGCAACATCGCCCTAAAATCATTGCGGTTATTGGTGTAGATGGGTATGATTACATTCCACAATTGTTAGCAAGATATACACAAGATACGTAATTCGTAACTCTTAATTCGTAATTCGTAATCATAGCAAAGTGCTGAGTCCTGAGTAGTGAGTTAGGAGTTATTCTCCTTGTCCCCTTACCTCCCCAGCTCCTCTGCTTTTTCTAGCGGAGGGCGAGGATTGTTAATTAATTCCTTTTCTCACCAATTCTGGAATTTGAGAAGGACGTTCAGCTACGGGAACTTGTGCTTCTTGGAAAGCAGCTAATTTATTTTGTGCAGTGCCAAAGTTCGGATCGCGTCCGATAATTGTGGCTAAAGTTCCAGTTTGACGCCAATGTTTTGCCGGTGGTGCTTGTCTACCTGCAATGTAAGCAATTACTGGTTTATCAATTGTTTCAGCAATATAGCGCGCCGCCGCTTCTTCACTACCGCCACCAGGTTGCCCCACTAATACGATCGCCTCTGTGTGGTCATCTTCATCCAAGATTTGCAGCCATTGGAGAAACGATGAACCAACGATCGCATCACTACCGATACTGACACTAATTGACTGCCCTAAACCAGCTTTTGTTAATTCCCAGGCAACTTCGTAGGTTAAGGTGCTACTGCGACTCACAATGCCCACAGATCCAGGAGTATAAAATTCGCTAGGATGAGTACCTAAGAGAATTTTGCCAGGCACAATGATTCCAGGACTATTTGGCCCTACAACTAAGGTTTCACAGGCCTCGGCTTTGCGTAGTAATTGCACCATATCCAAAGGTGGCACACCGCCGGAGATGATCATGATTTGGCGGATATTAGATGCGATCGCTTCCAATGCTGCATCTAGCACTTGGTATGGATGTACACAAATGATTGCCGTGTCGATTGCTCCAAATTGCCCCACCACCTCCTCAACCAAATCGAATACTGGCAAATCATACATTTGCTGTCCACCAAATCCGGGATTGACACCAGCAATCAAATTTGTGCCATAAGCTTTCATTTGAGTAATATGGCTTGCTGATATAAATTCATCGAAGCCTTGGATTAACACTTTGCTTTCTGGCGTTAAGTTCATAAAAAAGTACGGTTAAGTTGGGCAACGCAGCGCCTTGAGCGACTGGGAAGAAAAACGACACATGCACGGTGTTGTTTAATTCACTATTCTACTTAAATTTACAAAATTTCTTTGAATATTTAGTGCCACACACAATTGCCCAAGCAGTGGTGAGTGCTGAGTGCTGAGTGCTGAGGAGCCAGTGCGTTGCGGGGGTTTCCCCCGTT
Organism: Mojavia sp.; assembly: GCF_059505145.1. NCBI lineage: Bacteria > Bacillati > Cyanobacteriota > Cyanophyceae > Nostocales > Nostocaceae > Mojavia > Mojavia sp. The sequence continues at coordinate 17,251 of NZ_JCACKA010000047.1, read as the reverse complement.
GTAGCAACTGGCGTTGCTGAGTGCTGATTGCTGAGTAATAATTTGCCCCCAATGCCCAATGCCCAGTCCCCCTTCGGGTTCGCAGTCGCTCATGTGGGAAACCCCCAAGACCGCGCTGTCTCACCAGTCCCCAGCCCCCAATTCCCAACCACTTTGTTGCTACTACCTTTTATAAGCGGTTGGCTTGGCAAGACGTACTGCTTCTGCTACTGCTTCATCTAAATTCTCTACTAATATCAGGGTATCTCCCTGAGTTTTGAGTGCTGCTAAATATTTTCTAGCTGCATTGAACTCAGAACCAGCAAGACGCACAACTAAGCGAGGACAGCCGTTGTCACGACGACCTTTGCTGCCATTTGAGCGTACAGCGTGGGATTTGCCTTCACTTTTATCTTGTTGTAGAAATTGCCCAATAACTTCAGCAAATTCCGCAGACTGATGAATACTACCTAAAAGGTTAATCAGGATCACTTGAATGCTTTTGTCGGCAGTGAGAATTTGCAAACCTGTGTGTAAGCGATCGCAAAAGGTAGTCGGAGAGGTATCACTCAGCAAAGCATGACGCAAATTCAAGCAAACACCAGGCTTACCGCCAGCATTGGCAACTAAATCTAAAGTTGCTAACACTGAACCAGTACCATTCCCAAGAATGCCGATTTTACCGTGCATTTCTATCCCATCCCAGTTGCTCAAATGGGCGTTAATTTCAGCATGATTATTAGTCTTGACAATTCTTTCCGCCATCTGAGCGATTTCTGGATGACGCCCAATTGCCCGTTCGTTGACCCTAACTTTACCATTGAGAGCCATGACTTCGCCGGAGGCATTGATTGCTAGAGGATTAATTTCTACTAAGTCTAGGTCTTGTTGTATGAACAAATGGTACATCTTCTCCACAACCGAACTGATCGATTGCATCAGTGTACCTTCCAAGCCCATTTTCAAAGCCAGCCGTCGGGCATAAAAAGGAGAAAATTCTTGTTCAACGACCACATATTCCATTTTCTCCCCTGCGGTTTCCCAATCAATGTCTGCTTCCTTGCAACCTAAAAGTACTGGACGGCAGACAGCGGTATCTAAAACTACTGCTAAATAAAATTCTTGCTTGGCATCATATTTAGATTCTGCCAGCAAAACTTCCGGCAACTCGCCCCAAATCCGCAAATTGAAGATATTTTGTGCAGCTGCGATCGCATCGATTGTTGTTTCTACAATTCTGACTCCACCAGCTTTTGCTCTTTCAGCTGCATGTACTTGAGATTTCAAAACAATCGGATAGCGAATTTTTAACCGTTTCAGGTCTGTGGGATGGTCAATTCGTTGCGAGGGCAATACGGGAATGCCTATATTCCCAAACCATTCTTTAACTTGGTACTCCAATAAATCCATGGACACGCACCTGATATATAACTATTTCACAGTAGATTTTTCAGTATTATCCTCAACACTTTTGCAGCACCCTAATTGCAGAATCAAGCTTTAGTCATCTATAAAAACTTATTTTTTATGGATTAATTTTATCGAATTCAGCAAAGGAGGCAAATTAACTTGCCAACCAAACAACGGGTTATATTTTAACAAGTCTGATTTAATATTCTCAGTAATTTTTCTAGCATATTTCAAAACCAGCAACATAAATAAAAATCGATAATATCATCTTCTGGGTTTTAGTATTGGATAATTTTGTAACTACTGTACTGCAAATTCTGGACTAAAGGAAAGTAGCCGTTACTTATTTCACTGTTACATCTAAAGCAGTGAAAATGCCTAAAAACTTTATTATTCCCATTTTTTATTGATAATTCCTACTTTAAGCAAAATTGTCAAATGCAGCGTCTAGCAGTAGGAATACTTGGAAACGTGGACTTAGATGCTCTTTGAATTTTTTGGTGAAAAATCAGAATTTGTGTTAGAAAGTTGGTCAATCTAATTATCAGGCTATGGTTGGCTAAACTGTGCATCTGTATTCAACAGACGAAAGTTCTCCATTTCGTACCCTCGAAAATAAGAAAAACTATATAGAAGAACCGCGGAAACGCTCTATGAAAGTAGCAGTCCAACAACAAGACTTACAACTGCTAGCCAAAACTTTGCAAGAACAATTGCTTGCGGAAGTTCCATCTGGTGAAGTCTTCCAAGTCAAGTGTGCCATCAATAATGGCGAACTGATGGTTTTAACTCAACATCCAGCAGGTCTGAAAGTTGACACTCAATTAGTCTTTCAATTGCTGGAGGAAGCAATCCAGTCGCTACCAACACAATGGGAGTACCAGGTGCGATGTTTCCTGAGAGTATCTGGTGAAAAACTCCCTTATGCTAAACATTCGGTAACTTTAAATCAGATGGCAGGAGTAGGTAGCAGCGATGCCTATGCTTCTGTACGAGAACCCGATCTGCGGACTTATACCGAAACAACATTGCCCAACGAAAACCTCGCCGGTGTCCGCCTCATCTTTCCATCACTTGATGATTCGATCTCAGAACCTTCATCATCTTTATTAATCAGTGAAACTGAGGATCAAGAACCGTTTTACCCCTTAGCAAGCTCACTCGGAGAAACTGAGGATGAAGAACCGTTCGATCCCATGGCAGGCTCGCAGGATTTGAGGTCTTCTAAGCGATCGCTACCAATCAAACAAATCCTGTTGGGTTTAGCCTCTGTAGGAATTGTGGTGTTATGTGGCGGAGCTTACTTAATGTCTCTTCCTTGTGCTATATCCGAGTGTAAACAAATACAAACTGCCGAGAAATTAAAAACAGAATCCCGACAAATGATGCGCCGTGCTAAATCTGAAAAGGAATTAGTAGTAGTGCAACAGCAACTAGAGGCAGCAAGTTCAGGCTTAGCAATAATTCCCTTTTGGTCTTCTCATTACGACCAAGGAGAGGAACTAAAAGCAAGTTTATCTGGGCAATCAGAAAAAATTGATCAGGTAGTAAAAGCTTTGCAAGCCGCATCCTTGGCGGGGAAAAAAACTCAAACTAACGTTAATAGCCTTGAGGAATTGCAAGCTCTACAAAAACTCTGGCGACGGGCGATTACACCGCTAGAAGCGATCCGTCCCAATAGCGAATTGTATGCTTTGGCACAAGTTAAATTACTCAGTTATCGTCGCAATTTGCAAACGGTTAACCAGCAATTGCTAGTTGCAGAAAAATGGCTGAAAAAGCTGAGTGCCGCCCAAGCTGTAGCAAGTGCAGCTGCCCAACAGGAAACCACTGTTAAATCTTTGAAGGATTTACAAAAAGTGCAGTCTACTTGGCAGGTGGCAGTTAATGCTTTAAATACCATTCCTAAGACTAGCTCAGAATACCAAGAAGCACAAAAGCTGCTGGTAGACTACAAACCAAAACTAGCAGCAGCACGCGATCGCGCCACTAAAGAACAATTAGCTGCCAAAACTTACCAACAAGCTGTTACTACAGCCAATCAAGCTAAGGTATATGAAGCAAAGCAGCAATGGCAACCAGCAGTAGGGCAATGGGAACAGGCTTTGCAAGCTGCTAAACAGGTTTCCAATAATAGCTTTTACTATCTTCAGGCTCAGTCTCTCGTTGAACCTTACTCTGCTGCTCTCAAACAAGCACAAGAAAAACTCCAAGTTGCTAATAGTTTACAACAAACCCGCACTGACCTTACTAAAACTTGTATTAATGGAATTCGGATTTGCACTTTTACTATAGCCAGCAAAGGAATTATTGTGCAGTTAACTCCTGAATACGATCAAGCACGGCAAAGTACCTTGCCTAAGAGTAATCCTCCAGAATCAAGCATTATGGCAGGCGTAAATCAACACTTGCAAATCTTACAGCAAGCGCTAGCAGTTATTAGTGATAATGCCCAAATGCCTTTGTTCGTTTATGATGCCCAAGGGAGACCAGTTTATACGCGATCGCTGGAAGGGTAACAACATAAGAGACTGGGTGTGGAATACTAAGTTGTGAGTTCATGGGCAATTTCTTTTCCCCTTGTCCCCTTTGTCCCCTTGTCCCCTTGTCTCCAACCCCTTTCTCATTGGGACTGCTTTCTACTTAATTTGTAATTGCTTATGGCTTCTGGGATTTATGCGATCGCTAATATTGGTTGTTTCAAACTCTTTGTTGGCGATGTCAGCAATATTAAAATAAATTGGCCGCCACTAATGGACATGCTTAACAGTGGTAATTATCCTCACATGGCTTTGCAAGAGGAATGGAACCGCGTAGGAGAACAGCGCAGCTTTACATTTCATACTCAAGATGAGATTGCAAGCAATCGAGAAATTATCGGGATTGAGCAGATTGAACACTAATCCTAGATAATTACTTAGACAGAATTAATTACACATATTGTTTTCTTGTTCCCCGCCTTTCCGAATGAATTTATTTTTGTCCAACTACTGAACACGGCGTTACACAAATACGGGATGAACTAAGATTTTAGACCAAGGCTAAAGACTTATTCTACCCTTCGGGAACGCTTTCAGCGAACGCGGCTACCCTGCGGATTACGCTTGCGGTATACGCGAAACAAAATTCATCCCATCAATCACCAACTAATCTTTGCGATCGCTGAAAGGCAGCTACTTTAGCGGTTCTAGATCCATAGATACCATCAATAGCTCCGTTATAGAATCCTAATACCAATTTGAAAAATGATTGCGACACATATAGATTGGGTTGAGGAACGAAACCCAACTTCAGCCCCTTCTCTGCGAGACGCTACGCGTAGCTTGCTTAAGCGAAGGGGTACGGATAATTTAAAATTCGTTCATTCAAAATTTAAGACCTTACAGATAAATCTTGTAGCGTGAATCATGTTGCTTTGCATTTTTTATTCTCTCTTTTAGGAAATTGGTATTAGTTCGGAACAGGTTTTGTCACAAAAAGTAAAAGAGATTCTTTACCAATATCGAGCCGACGGGTCACTTAATTTCGATTATGAGTTACAAGTAATTATTTAATGAGGTAATCATGGCACTAACAGTTGGCTTCATCCTACTTACTCATAACAAGCCCCATCAGATTATTAGGCTAATTACCATACTCAATCGCATGTTTGATCACCCTCCGATTGTTTGTCATCATGATTTTTCAAAAAGTGACCTTCCTATAGACACCCTAGCGAGGAATGTTTCGCTTGTGCATCCTCATTTACAGACAGGTTGGAGTAAGTTTTCTGTAGTAGAAGCTATGTTACTTGCACTTCAGTTAATGTATGAAACCCCGACTTCGCCAGATTGGTTTATATTACTTAGTGGAGCAGATTACCCAATAAAGCCTGCGACGCAAATATTGCAAGATCTAGCTTCCAGTTCATATGATGTTCATATTCACCATGAGCAAATTAATTACAATGCTTATGAGAGAGATTGGCAGAAGTCGTGCTATGAACGTTACTGCATTGTAAAATTTCAGGTTCCGTTCCTAAATAGAAAACTACACTTAACTAAGCGACAAGTAAACTTAAGGCATCCATTATTAACAGCTCCTTTCCTTCCCTTTTCAAAAAACCTTCGTTGCTTTGCTGGAGAACATTGGTTTTGTGCTAATCGCAAAGCAGCGAAATATCTGATTGAATTTCACCGCGAAAGGCCTGCTTTAGCTTCTCACTACCGCAGATTAGACTCTTACACTATTGTTCCAGAGGAATCGTATTACCATACGATATTTTGTAATGCTCCTCACCTTAAAGTCTCTGAAAATAACTGGCGCTATATAGATTGGTCAACAAAAAATGCCCACCCCAAAACGCTACTGTTTGAAGATCTGCCAAAAATTCATGCATCGTCGGCGCACTTCGCTAGAAAATTTGATATCGATAAAGATGTCAGAATTCTAAATCAACTTGATGCTATCGTCGGATAGTTAGTTAACCTATAGGACTCATATTTGATTTTTGAACAAAATTCAGTACACCTTTATTCCTTCTTCCCAGTCCCCAGTCCCCAATCCCCAGTCCCTTACCTCTACGAGTGATTCAGAAATCAAATCGGATTGCTATATCTATCAAAAATAATACGGTCGGACTTCATACCCTGCCTTTCTAACCAGGAGGTAAAATCCGCATTTATCGGATGATATTATGTCCGGTTGATTAGTTATGATTTCCAGATCTGTGCAAAAAGGTGAAACCTCTTTTTTACCCAACTGAATAGGTTGTAGTTTCAAGAGATTCCTTAGAATATATTTACTTCAAATTGGTACGGTAGTTCTATTAAAAACAGTAATTTTTTTTAAGTGAAACGATTATAAAGTTAATTTGAAATGAGTTGCGATCGCCATTCAACTGCCCACACACAGTAGCTATTGGGATGCTGCTGTGTGCTGTAGCCGAATCCCGAAGGCATGAAAGATTTTGGAAAGAGGTGATGTCAGAGTGGGGGGAAATGTATACGCACAGTAGTCAAGGTCTTTAAATAACAGTTAGTTGCTACTTGTAAGTACATTAGTGAGTGGGCTGCCGTTACGCACACACTTTTTTGATGCTTTCAAGCTGGTTGACCTCATCCCACCAAGTCCGCAGTTTCGGAGTTTGAGCAGTAATTGCCTCAAACTCTGGTGTCTGCGAAAGGTAGATGAAGATGGGAATCAAGTAGAAATCCGCAATACTCACTTGGCTACCGAGCAGATAGGGGTTACCAACAGCTAGGGTCTCGATTGCCTTGAGTGCCGTTTGTGCAGGCGCAACAGCATTTTTTATTTTCTCCTCATCTGGCTTGCCGCCTTGGGTTGGTACAATAAAGCGCTCAATCACAATTGTCTTAATCGCAGGAGGATAAAAATAGCTATCAATAATTGCCATAATTTGGCGCATCCGAGCTTGGAGCATCGGCTCAGATGGGCTGAACTTGTGAGCGGCAAAGACCGTGTTGAGGTATTCGGTAATTGCAGCCGTTTCGTAAAGTAGTTCTCCATCCACTTCCAGTGTCGGCACTTTGCCAAAAGGATTCTTAGCAAGGTACTCTGGCGACTGGTTTTCTCCCTTGAACATATCAACTACCTTGAGGGTATAATCTACGCCTGCCTCCTCAAGTAGCAACCGGACGGTACGAACATAAGTACTGGCGGGAGTTCCATGAACGGTGAGCTTTGGCATTAGTTTCTCAATCAAAAATTCAACATTAATAAGGATACTGTGTCAGGGTTATCTACTTACAGAGTATTTAGAGGAGTTTCATATCATGTCCGCCTAATTAGTTATAATTCTCGCATCTGTGCAAAAACCGCGAAATGCTCTTTCTCCCTGCTCCCTGCGGTCTTAATGATAAGGCTTTCACCGGACACGATATCACTCTGTGGAGGAGGATTTTTAAATAACGATCTGCCACATTTTGATTGTTTGATCAGAACTACCACTAGCTAAAAACTTACCATCTGCACTTAAGGCAACAGAATTGACTGTTCCTGAATGTCCAGTGAGGGTATGCAGCAATTCGCCTGTAGAAAGACGCCACATTTTAATTGTTTTATCAGCACTGCCACTCCAAATAATTTCTCCATCAGGACTTACTACTAAAGATTTCACCTCATCTGAGTGCCCAGTTAGGGTATGCAGTAGTTTTCCGGTGGCCAGATGCCAAATTTTGATTGTTGTGTCAGCACTACCGCTAAAGAGAATTTCACCATCTGGGCTTATAGCGATGGATTTGATTTCGCCCGTATGTCCAGTGAGTGTACGTAAAGGATCGCCGGTGCGTGGATTCCACAGCCTAATTTTGGTGTCAGAGCTACCACTAGCGAGGATTGTACCATCGGGGCTGATGGCGGCAGCGTGAACTGCGGATGCATGCCAAAGGGTACAAATGCGATCGCCTTTATGTAAATTCCAAATTTTAATTTTATTACTACCACTAGCAAGAATCTGCCCATCAGGGCTAATTACTACTATGTTGACTGGTTTTTGATGCCCTAAAAGTGTGTGAAGTAGTTTACCAGTTTTTAGATGCCATACTTTAATATTACTTTTGGGGTGTTCACAGCTACCAACGGCGAGGTAATTGCCATCAGGACTCACAGCAATCGATGAAATCTCTCCTAAATTTTCTGTAAGAGTACGAATTAGCTTGCCCGTATTAAGATTCCATACTTTGATAGTTTTGTCTGCACACCCACTTACTAAAATGTCTCCATCTGGACTAATGGCAACAGATGAAACATTACCTAAATGTCCAGTTAGAGTGTAAATAAGAGTGGTAGATTTTGGGTTAGGTTTGTCGTTGAGATGAGCGATCACCTGCAACAATCTCTCAACTTCAAGAATACTTTGATGATCGCCAACGACTGCAAAATATTCTCTTAATTTTTTGAGATAATCTTCATCTTCTATCCTGAGCGCGAATTGCATCGCTTCAAACGGATTACTTACTGGTTGTAATAATACTTGACGGAGTTGCAACCATGCATTAATTGAATAATCAACCTGTTCCTTTGCCCAAGAGCGATCGCTTAAATGGCATAAACTCAAAGCTAATTGCAAAGCCAACTCTGGAATCCAGTAAAGTCGCTCCTTTTCTAGAGCTTGGTAAACTTGTTTATAACCTGTGGCTATTGCTTGCAGCGATTGGAAATCAATAGCATCTTTGAGCAAACTCATGAGTAACTCTGGTAGTAGAGGCGGTACATCATGATGAACTAGGTGATAAATATCCGCTACCCAGCCAGCAATTAAACAATGACAATTGATCAAAACCTGGCAAAGGTTTTCCAAATCCTGCTGATTAATTTGATATTGTAGAGATAATTTATTAATATCAATACCTTGTTTTCTCCAGGTTTCTGATTTTTCTAAAATTGCCAAATTAATAACATTATCTTTACCCAAGCTGTTTATTTCATCTAAATTCTCTCCTATAGATAACAATTCATCTCTAATTTTTTTCCACTCTAAAGCTCGACTTTTCGCAGACTCTTCCAAAATTTTCTTGTAAGGCAATCGTGAAATTGTTTTATAATAATAATTTACTTGCCCTAACCCCCAGTAGGCAATACGAAAATTTAAATAATCTCCATCATGCTCTGACTCTAAAATTAAAATAGGCTCTGTTTTTAACATACTAAACAGAGCCTTAATACTGGATTCGCTATGAAAACGTTTACTATCCCATGCTCCTGCTAAAAATTCTGTAGGTCTAACTGGGTTGTGTAGAGAGTAATTCTTATTAAGAAACTCTCTGATACCTTCAGCTAACATTAGCTCGATTTCTGGAATTCCTTCATTGTTGTAAAATTGGTCAAACTTTAATTGTGGAGGAGCAAGAAAAATTTTTAGTGGAGTGCGGTCATAACTTGTGTAAGTTTCTAAAATTTGAGAAGGATATAACCTTAAAGGCCAGCTATCCAGAATTTTGTGAACTTCTGGTAACTTAAGTGCTGTTTCTCTCTCTTGTTTAGCTATTTCTAATAAAGTTTCATGCTGAGAAACTGTTAATTGATGCTGCAAGCGCTTTTCTTGCGCCAATCCAACCCCAGAATTGTGCTGCAAGGTTAGAATATTGACCGATTGGTTGAATTTTGCAATTGCTTCGGGGATTTCGTATTCATTCGTATTTAAGTTTGCTTCCATCCGCTTTTGGATGAGAGATGCAATCACAGGTGCAAATTCTATTACTAACTGGATGAGTAATCTTATTCCTTGCTCCATAAGGAAATTCCTATCTTTAACTTCCTTAACATATACTATTATCTAATGATATTGAGGTGACTTGAACTATAAACTATGATTAATTAAGACGACAGTTCAGTCCCTTGTCTGCGAGACGATACGCGTAGCTTTCTTAAGCAAAGGGGTACGGGGAATTCAAAATTGAAGACTTCACAGATAAATCTGGGGGATTCAATAATGTTGCTCCACATTTTTTATTCTCCATAAATAAATGTAGGCGGTTCAATTCTTTTCTTTTTCGGTCAGGAAACTAATTACATTAGTTAGCGAAAGACCTCAGCCAAAATGAAATAGTTAGCTGAGGCATTCCTTGCAGTTTCACTAAATTACACCAAGTTAAGAGATTAGTGAAGAAATTAACTCAGTAATCCTAACCAGTGGGTATATTCAAGTGGAAGTAACGGAATATCAGCTTCTAGGTAAACAGAAAGACATCGGAATTAGCTTTTATTTTTAATACCGAATCCGGGTGTGAGAACAAAAATTAGAATCTTATTCCAAGTTGGCCATTAAATCCGCGAACAGAATTGTAACCAGCACCCACGAAAATGTTATCGGTAGCTCCTACCTGAACACCGCCCGAAACCGCTATACCTTTATCTTCTGAATAATATCCAACTCCTACATAAGGCGAAATCACTGGCAAATTCAGAAATTTCAGAACATCCACTCCAGTAGCACCATCAGGGCCGCTTCCCACTTCAACCCCTAAATTCAAAGCTCTAGCTCCCACAGCATAGGTGACATCGCCATCTTTCCCACCAACTGAAACCCACGGTTGTGGTATGAGTTGAGCTGATGCTGGGCTTGGGGCTAAAAAAGCAAACAAACCTAGTGATGTGATTAGTGTTTTGGCAATCACCGCTGTTTTCACATTATCCTCCGACATTACTTGCCACATTGTAATTGCTTTGTTAGAAATATTCCCGGTTTTAACAGTTCTGTGAACCAGGATTTACCCATCATGGCTAATGGTGACGAATTGAACCTTGCCTAAGTGCCCCATGAAGCCGAATATACAGCAGATTGCCCATATAAAGCCCAAACCTGAACTTACTTCAGATTTGTAGGCAAGCGATCGCCAAATTATAAATAAACTAAGACTTAGCGCAAAGTATAGACAATTATCCGGTAAATATTGTTTAATCTCAGTAACTTTTGGGCTATACAAATATAGCAGCACCTGAAATTGCGCAACCGTTGTTAGATCACTTTTTATCAACCGTATTTAATTACGAATTAGTAATTACCAATTACAATAACTTATTTATTATTTTTTTAATTGATTTTACTCAAGTACTAAGTGGGTAATGCCCGCCCTACGTATATTTCTACATATATTTTAAAAATCAGATATGAATCCTATATCATTCATTCTGTTAGCAGATGTACCGTTAAAGACCTTAAGAGCAACTAGCAACATGCTTGACACAGACAAGCCAAAAGAAGAATTAATTAAAGAACTGGCATTCCTACGCCAACGAGTTGTTGAGTTAGAGCAGTTAGAACAACATCGGCAATTATGTCAAAACACGTCTGGATTGCTAGAGAATCTACAAACTTCTCTAGGAAAACAGCAGGTTCCTCAAATCCAAGTATCTGGGTGCGAAATAGAGTGGCAATTAGAGCAGGGAGTTTTTACCATTGAGAAATTTCCTGCGATTCTAATGTGGCTTGATAACACTGTTGCTAGTTTGATGTCAGCGTTCCAGGCGATGGTGGGAACACAAAGGTTTGCCTTGGCACTCCAGAGTGAGGGGCGCAAAAGCGTTGAGATAGACTGGCAAATTATTTCCCAATATGACAGTTTTGCAGCAGGATTTGCAGCCTTGGCAAAAATGGCGATCGCAGCCGGATGGGGAGAAATGCAACTGCTGTCAGTGGATACAGTACAGCAAAAGTGTCACTTTCGGATAAAAAACAGTTGGGAAGGACGCTACCAGCGAGCATTGGGTGTCTGTTGGGGTAGTAACATTATGGCAGGAAAGTTTGCCGGCTTTTGTTCCAAGTTGTTTGGTCAAAATTGCTGGAGTGAGCAAACTGCATTCATCGCTACAGGTGATGAATTTGACGAGTTTTTAGTGCAGCCCTCAACTCGCTCTATTGAAGATGAGATTGAAAAACTGTTAGCAACTGACAACGCTACCCGTGCAGATATGGCAGTTGCCCTGCAACGATTGTCTCAGGAAATATTGGAACGCACACAGGCAGAGATAGCCTACAACAAATCTGAGCAGGCGCTACGAGAAACCGAAGAACGATTGCAAGTTGCTCTTACTTCTGCTCAAGCAATTGCCTGGGACATTAACTTAAAAACCGACCAAGTGGTTTGTTCTGAGAATGCAGAAAGCCTTTGGGGAATAAAATCTGGCACCTCAGAAAATTTTCTTTTGGCTGTGCATCCAGATGATTTGCCTATTTTTCAACAGGCATTCACTAGGGCGATCGCCGGTGAAGAGGCTTTTTTTCAAGAATATCGAGTAATAACTCCAGATGGAGAGGCACGGTGGCTTAACAGCCAAGGTAAAGTATACTTTGACTCAGATGGACAGGCACAACGAGTCATCGGAGTTTCGCTAGACATCACACAACGCAAACAAGTTGAAGCAGGATTAAGACATTATCAGCTACTATCGCAACACAGCCGTGATATTGTTTTATCACTAGGGAGTGATGGTCAAATTCTGGAAGCGAATGAAGCAGCCGTGAAAGCCTATGGTTATGACCGCACGGAGTTGCTGGCGCTGAAAATTGCAGATTTAAGAGCTCCAGAAACTCAGACAATCTTGACTCAGCAATTTGAGCAAGCAAGTCAGTACGGTATTTTATTTGAGACTGTGCATCTTCGCAAAGATGGCAGCTTTTTTCCTGTAGAGGTCAGTTCTCAAAGCGCTATTATTGAGCAAAAAAAAGTTGTCTTAAGTATTATTCGAGACATTACCGAGCGCAAGCAAGCGGAAGCAGACCGAAACGAACTATTGATGCGTGAACAACTAGCACGGGCAGAAGCTGAGGCGGCTGAACAGCGGGCAAGGTTTTTGGCTGAAGCCAGTCGTGTACTAGCCAATTCACTCGATTACAAAACCACCTTGACCAGTTTAAGCCATCTAGCTGTGCCTCAGGTAGCAGATTGGTGTGCCGTTGATTTACTAAATGACGATGGTAAGTTGCAGTGCCTAGCAATTCATCATCAAGATCCAGAAAAAGTCAAGTTGTCCCAAGAATTGAGACGGCGTTATGCAACTCATCAATCATTAGGTGCAGTTCGCGTTATCCAAACTGGAAAACCAGAACTGATTACCAACGAAATTCTAGACTCAATATTAGTTGCGGCTGCTGAAGATACTGAACATTTACAAGCTCTTCGTAGCTTTGAATACAAATTTTATATTTGTGTGCCACTGATAGCACGAGGACGGTTACTAGGAACGATAACTCTGATTACTGCAGAGTCAGGGCGACACTATAGTTTAGTTGATTTGTCTTTGGCTAAGGATCTCGCTCGTCGTACAGCTTTAGCAGTGGATAATGCTCGGCTTTATTCTCAGGCCCAAGAAGCTAACCGCATCAAGGATGAATTTTTGGCTGTTCTGTCCCATGAATTGCGTTCTCCCTTAAATCCTATTTTGGGGTGGGCTAGATTACTACAAAGCCATAAGTTTGATGAAACGATGACTTTGCGTGCCTTGGAAACAATTGAACGCAACGCCAAACTGCAAGCTCAGTTGATTGAAGATTTACTGGATCTCTCACGAATTTTACAAGGAAAACTTAACTTAAATATCTCCACCATTGACATAGCAGCTACTATTCAGGCGGCGCTGGAAACAGTGCGTTTATCAGCAGAAGCTAAATCAATTCAAATCCAAATTTTACTGGAGCCTAATGTGGGGCAAATAGCAGGTGATCCCAACCGCTTGCAGCAAATAGTGTGGAACTTGCTTTCTAATGCGGTCAAGTTCAGCCCCATTGGAGGACTGGTAGAAATTAAATTGAAGCAGGTTGACTCCTATGCTCAAATTCAGGTGACTGACACAGGCCAGGGAATAAAACCTAGTTTTTTACCTTATGTATTTGATTCCTTCCGCCAAGCCGATAGTGCTACAACGCGAAAATTTGGCGGTTTAGGTTTAGGTTTAGCAATTGTACGCCATTTAGTCGATCTTCATGGTGGCACTGTGCAGGCTGATAGCCCAGGAGAAGGTATGGGCGCAACATTCACGGTTCAATTGCCTCTTTTGGCAAATTTCCCAGTTATAACTAGAGACAGTGGAAGACCGAGTACTAGTATCAATTTGCAAGGAATTAAAATTCTGGCAGTGGATGACGAAGCTGATATGCGCGAATTGCTCGCCTGCGTACTCAATGAGTACGCAGCAGAAGTAACTGTAGTGGCTTCCGCGGTGGAATTTTTGGAAAAACTAAAAACGGCAAAGCCAAACTTATTACTTAGTGATATTGGTATGCCTGGTATGGATGGCTATATGTTAATGCAGAGAGTCCGAACTTTACCAGCAAGTGCAGGAGGACAGATTCCAGCGATCGCTTTGACTGCTTATGCAGGTGAAATAAATCAGCAGCTGGCTTTATTAGCAGGTTTTCAGATGCATTTAGCTAAACCCATTGATCCCGTTGAATTGGTATCTGCAATTTCCAAGCTTCTGTGCTTATAAGTTGTAGGAGCTGGGGGTTGGAGATTGGGGACAAGAGGACACGGGGAGAAATTATTACTCAGAACTCCCGATTCCTGAGCGCCAGACCAGAATGAGTGCATCAAATGCCAAAAATCGGAACTTGAAATTAAAAGAAACAAAAAATATTATTTAAAATAGCAATTCTAGGTTATTAAATCAGTAGAGTACGAATTTTAAAATAATTCGATCCGATGGCAGATTTGGATTTCAATTCACTAGTGCCACGACCTGACCCACCACAGCCAAATACTTGGAAACGTTCTTTAACTTATTTCGGATTAATTCTGGTAGGTACAGGAATCACAGCTTTAAATCTGCGTTTGCAACCGCAGCATTCCCTGTCGTCTCAACCAAATCAACCATCTGCAAACTTAGCTGCTGCTAATTATCCTAAGTTTATTACTACAGTATTTAATCTAGTAAGCTTTAGGGCAGTGCGTATTAAACCCACACGCACAGTGAAAAATTTTGTATCAAATATTAATAACTGTTTTAGTAATTATACTCAAACTAAAGTCTGGGCGATCGCAATTAAGAATTTCCTGGGATTGGATCATACTGGTACTTACACCATAATTAGCGCTACAGGTGGCTCTGATTTTGAGGCAGGGATGGCTGATGGACGCACTAACTACATTGTCGTGCCGAATCTGGGCATTCAAATGGTAACACTCACACCAGAGGTGAAACAAAGAATTAACGCTGACTTCTACTATCCCGTTAGTATCAGTGAATCTCTGGGTATACTTCTACTTAAAGTTATACGGCAATCTGCTGCCGCAACAGTTGGTATCTATACAGGTGATGTAATTGTGAAAGCGAACAACCAACCAATTAGTAACCCGCACAAACTGCAAGAAAGCGTAGAAAATTATGCTGTTGGCAGCAGGCTAAAACTTCAAATCTGCCGCGATGGACAAAGCCTCAAATTTAACCTGCAATCTACTGTATTATCTGCAAATGCTAGTCAAAACTCAAGCTAATCACAGCAATAGCTTCATTTTTCAGCCTAGCAGGAGAGATATTAATGAAAATTACACGCTTTAATAGTTATGAACTTTCATCTCAAGAACTCCAAGAATTGGAAAAACTCAAAACTCTGATTCAAAACGCTGTTGCTGACGGCAAAATATCTCAGCAGGAAGTTAATGATGTCCAAGCTTATATGTTTGCAGACCAAAAGGTTTCTGTTGAAGAACTTGAACTTTACAGAACATTGGTTCAAGAAAAATTTGCAACTGGAGAAATTGAAATGGACTACGATTGAGCGCCAAAGTTAAATAAATCTGCAATGACTGACCCTGAAGACTAAAGCTAATGTGACGGAGTTGCAAATAATTATGACTAATACCAATTCTCCAAATACAGCAGTTCACAACACAGATAGTACATCAATAACTACAGATGATATCGTGCGTGCTTATTTGCAAGAGATTGGGCGGATACCTTTGTTAACTGATGAGGAAGAAATTATTCTTGCCCATCAAGTACAGCAGATGATGCATTTATTGGCAGCCAAGGATGAAATGGCTGTGAACTTGAAACAAGAACCCACACTGCAAGAATGGGCTGCTCAAATAAATTTAAGTGTTGAAGTATTGCAACAACAAATAAATCGAGGGCAGCAAGCCAAGCGCAGAATGATTCAAGCTAATCTCCGATTAGTGGTTGCAATAGCTAAGAAATATCAGAAACGAAATCTAGAATTTTTAGATGTAATTCAAGAAGGTACTTTAGGTTTAGAGCGGGGTGTGGAAAAATTTGATCCTGCTCTTGGCTATAAGTTTTCTACCTACGCTTACTGGTGGATTCGGCAAGGAATTACACGAGCGATATCTCAAAAAGGACGTGCTATCCGGTTACCCATTCACGTCTTTGATAAACTGAATAAAATCAAGCGAGCGCAACGAGAATTATCCCAACAGTTGGGACGTATTCCTACCTCTAGTGAAATTGCAATAGCCTTATCTTTAACAACTAGTGAAATTCGAGAGTGTTTACGCTTGGCACGTCAACCCATCTCCCTAGAGATCCGAGTTGGAGAACAGCAAGATGCAGTATTGCAGGATACGCTGGAGGATCATGGACTCTCTCCAGAAGCCTACGCTGTTGAGCAATCCCTGCACCAGGATATACAAAATTTGTTAGCAAAACTCTCTCCTCAACAGCGAGAAATATTAACTTTACGTTTTGGTCTAATCGATGGTAATGAATTTTCTTTAGCACAGATTGGTCAGCGTATGGGCATCAGTCGAGAACGGGTGCGACAGATAGAATCAAAAGCGCTAAAACTCCTACGACAGCACGAGGAGCAGGTACGCAGTTATCTCGCTAGCTGATGTAAATTTATACAGTTTAAGCAATTAAAAATGCTGCTGATCATCACCAATATTTTGTAATGCTGTAAAATTCGGCATTGCTGAATTTGGATTTTGTTCTGCAACGCCTGTAATTTATAATTGGGTAATTTTTTCAATCTGCCAACTATAAGCAACGATTGCTGGTGGTTGATTAAGTTGGCTGATGGGGGCGGGTTTCATGTCCCGGTAGTCCAGCAACTGTACGATAATTAAGTAGGCGATCGCTAAGAGAATAGAAATCGCACCTGTAATAATAGCAACTATTTTCGAGCGGTTCATTCGTATTTCCTAGAATGCAAATTCTTGTGCTGTACCTACAGCATATTGCCACAGACTATAAATTTTTGAGATTTAATCTTATTGCTGCTCTCTACAATAATGATAAGTCTTTAGCCGGACACGATATGACAAAAATTGCTTCCGTTCTGTAGTAAGACTTAGCTCGCTACTTTTAGCCCTAATTGCTATTATCCACAATAAGTAAAACACCCAGACTATGACAGTGGCATAGTCTGGGTATTTGAAATAACAAACCTGGCATCGAGCTATTTTTG
>NZ_JCACKA010000046.1:0-3074 GCF_059505145.1 Mojavia sp. | reverse complement strand
GTTGTGCTTCTACCGATTCTTCTATGTTTAATCCTGCCTTCACATCTATACTGCCTGAATCCGTTGACATCGCAGTTGATGTGATTGACTGTTTTGTTAATCGCTGTAAATTTGTTTTCGTTATTGTCTCGTTTGCTTTGCTTATTTGGCAAATTATCTCTGTATCTGCTATCTTCTCACGAGACATTACTTCCCATAAATATCTCAGTTGTGAATATTCATCTACCCACCCCCCTGGCTTTTGGCTAAAATTTAATGCTCCTACATATTTATCCTGAATTTTTACCCACTTCTTATCAAATACTGGTACTGATTTCTCATTCTCTAGTAAATGATGTTTTATATGAAAATCGCTCGTTTGATTTTCACTTAATTCATTAGACGTTATTTTCAAAGGATTGGGAACAGGCGTTGGCAGAGAATTATTAAATATTTCCCATACTGTCCCCCATATTTCTTCACCGCTTAACGGCGTTACTGACAACCCCATTTTATTTGAGATTATTTGCTCCCAGCTTTGAAATCCATCTCTAAATGAATTCCTTAATATATTTTCAATCCGATTTTTATTTAGGTCATGAATCTCTCCTGTAAATGAGTACCAAATTTTTTGCAGTTTCTTGAGTCCTATCTCCGCAAAGTCTTCTAATTTTTCGTCCTCTTCTACTGTATATGTACACCAAAGTCTCAGAAACTTATTCTTTCTTACTCCCGACTGCGTGAGTTTTTTGACACGCATTCTTTCTGAACGTAACAGTAATTTTATTGGCTCTAGGGGGCATTGTTTTTCTATTGAAGTTATTTCCCTTTGTCTTGTTTCATCAGATGTAAATGAGCCAAAATGTATTGTCAGCTTTTCTCCTGATGGTATTTCTTTTAATCCCCCTTCTATTCCTTCAAATATTGGCACTATTTGTTCTGCTGCTAAGGAAGGGTGGATTCCCAAGCAATCAAAGGCGAATTTTATTTGTATATTTCCTTTTTTTTGGATGATTAATGCTCCTATTCCTTTTCTCCCTCCTAACTCCATTTCGCATATTCCTGCTAGATTTACCACATCTTCAAATGGGGTCAACGTTAATGTTTTCTTCCCTAACTTCTCGGATTGTTTAATCATTATTTTTATGGGAAATATTTCTATTATTTAAAATTTGAACCTCTCAACATATTTAATTTATTTTTTATGTTTTTAATTCTCTTAACTTTGTTTTGATGATTTATTTGGTTTGGTTGAGCAGAATAATTAATTAATGAGATGAATTGCATATATCCTCTACTAATGCGTGGTGTCCCTACAAATTTTCCTAAAAAGCTTTTATTGCTCGATACAAACCACCATGTTGCACATCCCCATAATGATGCAAACAACGTCGCTAACCACCCCCAATTCAACATATAGTAAAATCCAAATACGCACCCGATTGTTATTACTAACCACGGAAATATTTGCTCTGCTGGTAACGGCCCTATTTTTGGTTGCGTTCCTAAGCTCTGATTCACTACACGGAATTTTTTTTCTGGCTGCATTCTCTTTCCCAAGCGCGCAATTCGCAATTGATTGGCTTACATAGCAAGCCAATTATGAATTCGCAGTTAGCAACAATGATTAATTATTAATTAGTTCACGTAGTGAACAACTTCATTGCGAACTGCGAATTGATTTTAGGTAATTAATGTTGTTAAGAAGTCGGCTCCAAATACACCAACTAGAATAATCAATGGTGTTCTGGCTGCACTCGCCCAGTCTTCATCTCTTCTGACTGCTTGAATCACGTTCACCACAGACACTGCTATATACAACAAAAACAAGATCCGCAGAATATTGAAAATGCTTACCACCGTTGCAGAAGTATCCGGGTTGAGCGCACCTCCGAAGCCTGTATTGGTTATCCAGTCTTGAGCTTGTTGAAAGAACTGTGCGTTGGCTGGGGCTGCCGCAAAGTCTAACATGAACACTAATGACAATAACGCGAATAGTATGCCGTAAATATTTATCCTATATTTGCGCCCTTTCTTGTCCCATTTGCTCATTAATTCATTTATTTGCTTTTGGAACATTACTGCCATTGATGCTGATAAGATTAGCCCTCCTAACATCACTCCATGCAAGCTCATCTCTGATATCATCAATACACCATCCACCCACATTAATGCGATTGTTCCCCTCTCCCCTACTTGATTCTTGGGCTTAATTACTGGTGCTGACCCATATTCTGACTGCTCTTTTTCTCTATCTAGATAGTATGTTTGCATACCCTTGCTCGAATCATGACAAGTATTCCCTTAGTATTCATTCCCCACAAGCGGATTTCAACTGACAAACCGCTAAACTTTCTCTGCATATTTGCACTCTCATCCCTACTTTTTGTTAGGTTTGATCAGTGACTTTTTGTCACAGCGTATCTAGGCGAGTATGAAAAAATCTGGAGTGCCCGCTTTGATGCTTTGGAAAAGCTACTAGTACCGCAAGGCGGAAGTCATGCATTCAAAAGTCATGCATTCAAAAGAATTGTATTCCGAGCTTCTTGCGCCATTTGAAATGGTATGTTTATTTCCGCCGTGCTGTACTAGAAGATAAATAACAAAGTAGGAGGGAGGTATGGCACATTTGAAAGTCACAGTTCCAGAAAATTCACAAAACATCCTGGGTACTGTCACAGGGGTTGCTACAAACCAAAACATAGAACAACAGCCGACTCCAATGCCAACGGAATCTACACTCGACGAAATACAAGATGATTCAGATGGCGAAACATTTTCCCTTGATTTTGATTTGTAACAGTACAGTATTGAGACAGCCAAATTCTCGGAGTCTGCTATCTGAGGCATTCCTTGCAGCCTAGGCACTTGCCAATAATAAAATGCCCAGCCGTCGCTTTCGACTAGAAGTCGAAAGCACCTAAATATCTCGGTTTTGCCAACAATATTATTGAAACGGCTGGGCATTTTATTTCTTGGATATCCCCTAACTTACAGCATAATATAGTCCTGTATCTTCAAAAAATTCCCAACCGATACCGGATCTATCCTTGCCCTTGCACCATGACACAAAAAGCGGTGGTGGTAGATTTACT
>NZ_JCACKA010000045.1:0-3093 GCF_059505145.1 Mojavia sp. | reverse complement strand
ATGTTAGCGTAAGATGCTCGCTAACTACTCTCCCACACCTTTTTTCGTTCACCCGCGATCGCGCACCATTGCCCAACTAACAGTTAAGAGCTTGGGTTGTTTGGGAGATTTAGCTTTCAACAGCAATTACACTCAAAAAAACAATTAAAGGCTTTATTCCCTCAGCCGTCTGTTGTTACTGCCACCGTCTTAAATACACTGATTTATTTGTCTTCCCCCAGCACCCGCAGATCAAAGAGCTTGCCTCAACTTGCTGGGGCAAATAATTGCTCAAAAGGTAGACGCCCCCAACGTTCCCACAAACTTCGCCATCCACAAGCGGAATTTACTAAATAATTATTAATTTCATCACCAGACTGAGCTAATCCATGTATAATTTGCTCTGAAATTTTCAAAGATGCCGTTAATAAACTAGCACTAAATTAACTCTAACCAAAAATTTTCATAGATAAAAAATGATGATTTGTCAAAATTACGATTCAATTGATGCTGTCGATCAAATGCTTAGAAGTCTCAGAATTAAGTCTAATCAAATCAAATTAGCAAAGTCCAATAGTATGCCTTATGTAGCTGAAGCATTAGAAAATCAGCTTTTGGAGTTAAAACAGCAGCTATCAAAATCAATTGACCCAGAATTTCAAGCATTGATGAGTTTGCTAGATGATTGAATTTTCTGATTGAATCATCTCCCTAAATAGAAAAAAGCTGTTGTCCGCTAATACTGATCGCGCTTGAGTTTATTAAAGCGGAGTGGTCTTGTAGGAGTTTTTGGGTAAAGCGCTCAGTTCACAAACACAAACACAAATATGATTTGTGATGTCTGTTCTGGTGATTGAGCTCACCCTTATTTAATTTAGCCACGATCAAACAAAGTTTCTAAATAAACTTGGGCAACTGCCGCGTTGCCATTTGTATTTTGCAGTAGGAAAAGTGAGATTGCTGCGGTCAACATTCGTTTTTCATCCCAATCAGGATGCTTTTCTAGGTAGTTGTTTAGGGAATCATGGAGTGTGTCAGGTAAGCCTGCCAGAATCTTAACTGTTGCGTTCATAAACCCAGAGCTGCTCCCGGAGTAAGTTAATAAGGATGAAGAAATTGTGGTGAAGAAGCTTTGGGCTGTCTTACACCATCTTTCGCCTATCTGCCGATTGACACTAACAACTGAGTATTTTTATACAACTGATGCCGCTGATTGAACAGATTACGAAAGGCTATCGGATCATTGTGCGCTCAGAGGGGGTAGATTTGTCAATATTGCGAACTGTTAACATTAGCTATAGAAAGAATAAATATTTACGGCACAATCGGGCTTAGGGCTACATTTTAGTTACGCTACTTCATAAAAACTCAGTATCCAAGACTGATTAGCACTGACTAATAAAATCCCCAGTCAGCCAACAAAAGCAGCGTTAGCTTGTAGAGCAACTGTGGAAAACAGAGAAAATACCTGTGGAAAGCCTGTGGAATACCTCAGGAAAAGTTTAGCTAATGATAAGAATTACAAAAAAGCCTAAACCCCAATCTTCGCCATTGTCATGTATAAAAACAACAATGCCTAAATGGTGAAATTAATTCTGTAAATTTACTAATTCGTTTAGCTACTAGTTATAGGTAACAAGCGCTCGCTCGCTTCATTATTAGCGATCGCATAAATTGCCGATGCACTTGCTAGAAAAAAATGCTTTCTAACTCAGACGATTTTAGGGTAAGCTTTTTTGATTAGTAAACGTACATTTAAGATCAAACAAATCGCGCCAACACGATCATGAGTCAGGGTGTGTATCCAGAAAACTGGAAGGAAATTGCTGCTGCGGTAAAACTTGCCTCTGGTTGGCGTTGTTACAAGTGTGGAATACTTGGCTTGCGTCCCGGTGAAAAACCACCAAACTTGACAAAATCCCAACGCCGAGCTTACACACTTCAAGTTCATCATTGGAACTGCGACCCGTCTGACAATCGATTAGAAAACTTAGTTTGTCTATGTAGCGCCTGTCACCTTTACTGCCATCGATTCGGACGCGGGAATATTTCTCCTGGACAATTATCACTGTTTTTTGAACACCAGGTTAACTAGGTTTAATGATTTCACACGAGTACAAGCAACATTGACTTGTGGTCACCATAACAGCAGGGATTGCCATTTCAAAAATATGCTCAATTTAAATAGTTGCCGTAATAGTTGAGATAAATCAAGTAGTTTAACTTGTTCTTTGGTGTTAGATACTTATTCGATATGAAGAAATTACCCCTCAAAGAACTGCTCGAAAGTATTTATCAACAACTACTGCCTAGCTTACAAATTGTAAGTGTTAATCCTCGTAATCCAATTCACGTCAGCTATCTTCCGCAACCCTGGCGGCTGCTTGGCAAAGGAAATTACGCCGCAGTAGTTTATCATCCCAATCACCCTGAGTGTGTAGTTAAGATTTATGCCCCAGGAAGGCCAGGCTATCAAGAGGAAGTAGAAGTTTACCGTCGTTTAGGCTCCCATCCAGCTTTCTCTGAATGTTTTTATGCCAAAGATGACTTTTTAATCTTAAAACGGCTTTATGGAACGACACTCTACGATTCTATGCACTTAGGTTTACCGATTCCCAAACAAGTAATACGGGACATCAATGAAGCTCTTGATTATGCTCAAAGTCGCGGACTCTACCCGCATGATGTCCACGGTCGTAATGTCATGATGCACCAAGGTAGAGGATTAGTTGTAGATATCTCAGATTTTCTGGAGCAAGAACCCTGCTCAAAATGGAATGACTTGAAAAAGGCTTATTATTGGTTATATCTCCCCATATTGTACCCACTTCGACTGCGCGTACCATACTTTGCTCTGGATATGCTCCGCAAATTTTATCGCTTAGGAACTGATTTCAAAACTTCTTGTTATCAACTAGTTCTCAAACTAGCTCATCATAAATATTTCAAACGGTAGTCTAATTTCTTGAATCGACCAAATATTAGCTTTTAGAGAGGAGATTGTTGCTTTCATCAAAAGAGCCAAAGTTAAAAAAACACCTTCTTTCAAACCCGTACTATTCAAGGGGCGACAAGAGAGCTAAAGTGCTTGCTGTATAAGCTTCATAGCTCTTA
>NZ_JCACKA010000044.1:0-3120 GCF_059505145.1 Mojavia sp. | reverse complement strand
ATTTCAAGTATGACCGCCAACAGCCTTTAGTCCCCCATCCAGCTAAACCTGTTAACACAGTTCAACGTTGCCACCCAGATCGCTGGAAAAACTTCTTACCTATGCTTGTTGATTCTCCTTCTTCATCTTCATCCTCATCCTCATGAATAATACCGAACAACTAACACAATTCGCTCTTCAGCAGCACTTTGACGATCACTGGGTGCAAATCTTTGAAACGCTTTGCACTGATGTGGGGATCAATAATCTTCCACAAACAACCGTAGAGCAAGGAAATTGCTTGCTTTTGCTGCTCAAACACAATCAGGCCACACCAGAGTTTGTGAAAAATCTCTTGGGCTATTCTCTACAAAAAGGAATGCCTCTTTCTGTGATAGACCACATTCTCAATAGCGACCTTGACAAAGACGGCAGAGCCTTGTCCCAAGAGCTTTTTGAGGATTATACTGACCCATTTGAAAAAGAGGCAGGGGAGCAGGGAGCGGGGGGCAGGGGAGATGGTTCAGGTGGAGATTCGACCCCACCTGAACGAGAGCCACTTAATAGAAGTGGGGGACTCAGACCCATGTTCCGCTCTGCTCCACAGCAGAAGAAAGGGGTCATTTCCCCCTGCTCCCTGCCCCCTTCCCCCTGCCTCTTCGTTGAAGTAGATAGCCGTCCGCAAATGTGCAGAAATTCACGACAAATCGAATTAGAATTATGACATTTTGCATTGCTTCCTTGCAAAAAGTCACTCAAAGAATAGCGTTTCGCTGGATGTAATTAACAGCAGAAGTTCGTAAAATTTACGTAATTTTTGTTTTATATCAACCAGTATGTTGCAACAAACCATTGCCTCGCGGGACAAACCGAAAGTTATAAAGCCTGTAAGTAAAGTAGAGAATCTGGAAATGCTTCTGGTTGAGAAAGTGCAACGAGGAGAAGATGTAACAGGGACTATTCAGGCACTTGAATACTTTCAAAGTAGCAGCAATGACCAGTATTGCCACAAAATGTATTACAGCCAAACAAAAGAGAGACAAACCTTTGAATCCGTACAAAGGGTAATTATTACCGCTTTTGCGATTTTAGGGATGATTGTATTCCTGGCTAAAGTTCACAATCCATCAGCCAATCTCTTAAATCAATTGCCACCATTATCTATCCAGAAATAAGGAGTTACACCCTACTAGTACCGCAACGCGGAAGTCAAAAGTCAAAAGTCAAAAAGCTTAGAAGACAGGCTTTTGAAGAATTTGAAATAGTTGCTTTATTTACGCCGTGCTGTACTAGTAGTCTGGCAACCCAAAATTGTTGGGTGGAGGCAGCAAGGGTGCAGGGGAGATGGAGGAGTTTTATATAAGTCTTCCCCTCTGCTCCTTCGCTCCTTTGCTCACCACGGGAGCAAAGTTTGTGTGGTGTACCACTATTCTCTATTGAAGGTAACGATTGCGGTAATTACCTTTTAAAAGTTTGTGAGATTGTTTTGTAGTCCATTGCCATAAAGGAGTTAAGCGTTCAACATCCTGGAATAACAACCGCCAAGAGTCATTATTCGTGTACTGGTAAATAACATTAGCCAGTACACGTAAACATCTTTGTGGTTGACTTTTCACCTGTTCTTCAGCAAAACGAAGTACTATCCAGTTAGCTTCGACAAAGCATTTATTGCGGTAGTCATCCATACCCACACAGTGAATTGGTTGATTAGTGAGGAGAGTAAATGGTTCATCAATTTCTAAATCAATGTGCAAATTTGTATTTGGTTCCACGAAGAGAAAGTCGGCGCTGTAAGCGACTTTATGGTTCAAAGGTAGCAACTGTTGTTGTGAAAAGATATCAGGGTCAAAATACTTTTTCAGTATCAAGCCAAACTCGAACTCAGAAGCACCTAGCTTTGTGCTTTCGTTTGATTTTGAAGGTAAAATCAACGGCGATAAATTGCCCTGTCTGACACCTTCACCGATGAGCAATATAGGATAGCAAGGACGGTTTTTCATGAAAAGCTTAGTTCAAAAAATCTTCAAGTTAATTAAGATAAAGAATCCGTTGATAGCTGTAGAATCTCCCCTACAAGAACGTCTGAAATTACTTACTTGCCTTACCAGGGAATGTGAGTCACAAAATATAAAATGCTATTTGTGGTCACTAGAAGATGACTCTTTATGCCAGTTACAAATTCTAGAAGAAAAACTGACACTACATATTGTAAGTGAGTATCAAGCTATTACTGATAAATCTCGGCACGAACACTATTTTGAAATCCTGCGTTTTTGGAAAACTACGTCTTTGCAGGGCATTCTCATATTAGAAGGGATATTTCCTTGGATCGGTGATAATCCTGACAGGCTTACTTCTGGATGGATTAAATCTGCTCTCATCAATCTGAAGCTCTATAACCGTAATGGTAACAAGATAGCAATTCTTTTAGGGCCAAACACCACACTATCATCAGACATTGCGCTCTTAATCCCGACGCTCACACAACAACTACCAACTATTGAAGAAATTGATACGTACCTCAAAGAAGCATTGCCTTTTTTCAATCCATCTGAAACTCATGATTTAGCTCAAGCTGCTGTGGGATTATACATGGCAGATATTAAATATGGTATTCGAGAGGCACTATCGGATGTGGAAGATATTTCTGCCCAAGAGCTAACTCTTCAAATACTTGCCTATAAAGTCAATCTTCTGGGACGAGTTTATAACGTAGAATTTCTCCAGTCTCCGTCTATCAAAGTAGGGGGGCTAGAATTGATGCAAGAGTCATTCCTTAAGTATAAACAACTGATGACTCCATTAGCACAAGCCTATAATCTGCGGATTCCAAAAGGTATTCTGTTAATTGGCCCACCCGGAACCGGAAAATCTTACTCGGCTAAAGTCTGTTCTCAACTGCTGGGTGTACCAATGATGATTGTGGAGTGGGGCAACTTCCGTAGTTATGGTAATCAAGCAGAATATAAGCTGAAGAAACTGCTGGCATTAGTCGATAGGATTGACCGGATTATCTTTTATTTGGATGATTTTGACAAAGGCTTTGCGGGAGATGATGACTTAGGACGAAGACTGGCAGGAATGCTATTGACATGGATGCAAGAGCGAACGAGTAATGTCTTAATTATTGCCTCAGCTAAC
>NZ_JCACKA010000043.1:0-3206 GCF_059505145.1 Mojavia sp. | reverse complement strand
GATTGATTTAATAGCTGAGATTAATCAAGAGTTTCCCCAAGTCAAAATAGTAGTTCTGAGCCAGCATTCAGATGAAGGACTACTAAAAATGGCTTTTAATGCAGGTGCTAGTTCCTACCTGTTGAGTGATACAAGAGCAGATATTTTGTTATATGCAGTTGAAATGTCTTATCAAGGACAGTGCTGGATTGATCCCAGGCTATCTCGCTCGATTTTAGACATCAAAGAGGAGGGACACTCTTTGAGGAAAGGAAAAAAGTTTGGCGAATCTTTAACGTCAATAGAAATGAAAGTTCTTAAACTGATGGCTTTTGGATTTTCTAATGACCAAATAGCTGATAACCTGCACGTTTCTTCTGGTTCAATCCGAGGATATACAAATTCACTCAACCTAAAACTAGGAGCGCAAAATCGCGCCCATGCAGTTTTTCGTGCTATTTGTCTAGGTTACATAAATTACAAATCTCTGTTTATCGAGATTTCTAACAGCGAAAACTTAGAAGCTGTTTAGCTTATTTGATTCCGCAACTTCTACTTCACAAAGATAATGCAATCTGCTAATTTTACTCGTAAGAGTCTCATTCTTAGTTTGGCTTTAGCTGTTGCTTCCTGCAATTCGACCGTTGGGGCTGACTCAACTGGACAAACCAACTCTGTACTTGTGGCAAATGATCATACTCAAAAAGTTAAAGCTTTAGCTCAACAATATCCCGCATTATATCGAGTATCGTGGAATGTCTGCGGTGTCCAGAAAAGAGTGAGTATAGGTCGTTGGGTTAACAATGGATGTGTTGATTCTGCCACCCAAACAATGTTAGTTTGGGCGGCTACTGGCGGACAGAAGTTAATTCCTACACACCAGTACACTGGCGGAATTCAGTCTCATCTTTTTATCGAATCTCGTGGATGTTTTGGAGTAGGGCAACCCAGTCAATCTCCACAGTTTTTTAAAGCAAAATCATTTATTGTTGGATTGTTCAATGATAAAGATAAGCTTCCTAAACCAAAAGCAGAAGTAAAAGTGACAGAGCTTTCCCAACAAGAAAAGGAAAATGCAATTTCTGAATTCATCTCTAGCCCCCCCGACACTGTGATTGCTGGAATTTCTGATAATTACGATTGCCAATCCGAACAACAATGGACACAGGTATACAACAGAGCTATTCCTGCCTCCTATTAAAAAGATGTGTCCTTATCGAAAAGTAAGCTGCTTGGTTCTTCGCAGTTACGTAAATCTATATCCATTTGTCGACGGCGTTGTATGTATGTGCCGTTGGCAGGCTTGAGGCTTCGCATCAGCCACGCTCCGTAGTTAATTCCTTGTTCGGCGTGGGAGGCTGACATTTTGTTGTAATTATCAACTTCCAATTTCTTACGTCGTTCCATCTCTTCTAACCATCCCGGACTAGTCCCTTGTTTAAGTTCAAATTCAACATATTCGGGCCTAACAGAGCCGTCAGGGTTAAATTGTTCTTTCTCTGTAAGAGTAAAGAAATCATAGGCAGTGTAGACAGGCCACGGTTCTGGGTCAATTTCATCCAATTGCTTCCACTCGTCATATTCTGCTTTTAACCTACAAGCATAACTATCAATTGCTCCATTATCCGTCCCCTCAGATAACATTTGTTCTCTAGCTTCAGGTTTTAAAGTTCCATCTGGATAAAATTCTTTACTGTGCATATTTATCCAACGTTTTAATCTTGACATAATAAACTCCTTGAAAAATGAATGTTTAAATCAAACTATGTCATTAAAATTTAAGCATTTTGATACTAGGCTAAATCAATGGATTCATCCTAATGGAAATAATAATAATCCTCTATCAATTTTAACTGAAAACTTAGAGAATACTCTACTAGAATTTTACTTCCCAAACCAGCAATTTTCTTTTGGGCATATAGATGAACATAGTAAATCAGAGGAATTAAGAAATCATCCAGATGAGCATACTCTTTTATTATCGTCCAAGACGAGATTGCTTTATGGTTGTCCAGAATGTTTAGAAATAATTGATAAATTATGCCCTGACAGAAAAGATAGGGGAGCCTACGGTTCAATTTTTTTAGGTGCTTGTAAAAACGTAATTAATGAAGAATTGAATATCTTGATTGTAGATGATACTACCGGAGAGAATGGAAATATATTATCAAAGAATTTAGCTGAAAAATTAGTGGGTGACTGTTATGGACAGATATCGACTCAACTTTATGACAAATTAACTAAAAGAGAAACACAGAAAGATAAAAGTTACCACGTTATTCAACATCGCTTTGGCTGGGCAGAGAATAATGGGCAAGATACTAAATATCGGTTCGGGAAAGGGACATTAAGACCTTACAACTTAGACAAAATAAGATATGCTAACCCAAATAACGAACCAAAAATCGATATAATTCTTCCTCTATCAAGCTTCAAAGGAACAGACAAGGATCGTCCTGGCGGGCCATCGAAGCCACAGATTCAGCCAGGGTTGTATAAACAAAAAATCTGGTTAGGAGAAAAGTCTCAATCAGAGCGAGGTAAGACAGCCATATCTCAACTGCTGGCCTCGTTTCCTCAAGGTATTAAAGATTTCGCTGAAGAACTAGAAGCTCAAGCACAAAAATTAGCCCAATCGCAGAGCGATCCCAAAAAAGTGGCTCAACTTTATTGTGAGAAGTATGAGAAACGTAAAGCTTTTACTGAGTCACAAAACTCATCTTCAAAAAAAGAAATTACCGAACAAGTTGCTGATGGTTCACTTATTAAACAGCTAGAACTGCTTACTTGGGGGGAAGCTGAAGAATTTGAAATGAATGATGGATATAGTGAGCAATCCCAAAAAGACGATTTATTAATGTATAAACTCATAAAAGCTGACCTAGTTGGTGGACATAATCAGCTTTTGGAGACTGAAAAAGTCAGAAAAGAACTTAGTAAATTCGTCCAAGGCGAGTGGCGAGATATTGCGCTTGGGCGGACACTGACTTTTGACAGAGGAATGATTATTCCATCGAAGGAACTAAAGAATGGTGAAATTTGTGTGCCTTGGTTGGATGAAGGGGAAAAAGTTCTTAACTTTCGCTCACCCTTCCTCAATTCTAACGGTTTGTGTGTTTCAACTAATAAGCTGATTGATGACCGTTTAGGGCCAGATGGTGAACCGCTAGAGGGGATTATTGTAGTCAACGATGAAGATAATAAACGCATATTAGCCAGACTTCAAC
>NZ_JCACKA010000042.1:0-3304 GCF_059505145.1 Mojavia sp. | reverse complement strand
TGACTTTGAAATCCTTATTAGTTTTTGTTAGGAAATAAGGTGCGTTTCCCCTGAGGTTTGCCCCAATTGCAGGTGGTTATATTAAATTGCGAATTGCGAATTGCGAATTGCGAATTGTGTGATGCCCACTCTTTCCCTATGCCGCTATTAGCTCACTGTTGTACGCTTCAGACTCCAGCAGCTTCCACCATTCATCAGCCGTCAGTTCATCAAATGCCTTGTCTAAGAGTTCATCGCAACACACAGGATTGATCAATAGCGATCGCACAGCCTCCATTGCAGAATCACACGCTCTCTTCTGCCCCTCTAAAGAAGCCCGGATGACCCACCAACCACCGTTTGTGCAGCCCACTTCGCCCAGTTTCGCATCATCGCGGTAAATGCCGTCATCGAGCAATTCCAACCCGTAGTTCTCGCACTGGTTGAAAATCTGCACCATGATTTCATTGCCAATAGAAGAAGTAGGGAGCAAGGGAGAGAATTCTTCCCCTCCGCTCCCTGCTCCCTGCCCCCCTGCTTCTTGCTCTTGCACTGGTAATGACCCATCTTTGTAATGTGTGCAGATGTAGCGGTGGCACTGCATTGGGGTGGCTGCACGATGGACTTCCACACTGTTTACTATGACTACCCAGCGTTGCGTCGCAAAGTCATCAGTATCGTGGGTGATTGTGGCTATCAACTGGTTGCCAACGTAGTATTCGTGGTCGTAGAAAGATATCTCAAC
This sequence comes from Mojavia sp., assembly GCF_059505145.1. Classification (NCBI taxonomy): domain Bacteria; kingdom Bacillati; phylum Cyanobacteriota; class Cyanophyceae; order Nostocales; family Nostocaceae; genus Mojavia; species Mojavia sp. The sequence continues at coordinate 2,580 of NZ_JCACKA010000042.1, read as the reverse complement.
TACCTTTAATTCTTCGGGTGCTACGACTTGGGCTTGGTCTGCGATGTGGCGGTCAAGTTCGGCTTGGGCGAGGGTTTGGTTGTCAACTTTCTGAAGCTGGGCGGACTGATGGGAGATGATTGCGCTAATCCAGGCATCTTTACAGCGTTTGTCTTGTACTTTGATTGTGCAGCCGATTTCGCTGTAGATTTGCTTGAGGCGGGCTATGGATTTCAGGTGCAGCTGTTGATGAGTGTATATGGGCTGAGTCATAATGGTATTTCCTGTTAAAGGATCGAAAGGCGATCGCGCAAGTTTCCAAGGCGAGAGCGGTCGTCTTTTGTTATGACTTCATTTTACTAATTTGGTTAGTAATAATCAAGCAATATCTGGAATTTTTTGAGGTAATTTTACTAACGGGCACCCCAGAAAATCTTCCAAATTAATCGAAAGCGCTTGACATATAGCTTCTAGCTTTTCAGTAGAAACTGTGGGGGCTGAATCTCTTAGGCTTGACTGTGGGTATTCTCCACGCTCTAAATGTTGAATTAGCTGATAAGCACAGCCAGCGCGTTTTGCCAAAGACTGCATAGACTCTTTGCCGCGTAAAATTTTCAGCTTTCTGCCCAACTCTTTATTCCATCGAATAGATGCAATTAAGCTTTTATCGATAATCATTAATTCATTACCAAGTTCACCAATTGGATTAGTAGACATGATATAGTAATATTACTAATTAAATTAGTAAGCTGAGACAAAACAATCCATTTAAAGTATGACTGCGATCGCTTGCAGTCTTTGCAATGCAATCAAAAAGACGGCTTCACTTGACATCGATTCCTCTGGATTTCCAAAAATCGATGCGCTCCCGATTTGCTTTCTCTATCTTGGTTTGTCTCAAATTCTCATTCAACACTTGTGCAATTCGCTGGCTCATAAAACTGTTGTAGTTGTCGCTTACACTCTGCACTGGTTGTAAGAGACTTATAATCTCCTGCCCTAAATTCTTCCACCACGTATGCTGCTGAGAAGAAAGGTTAATGCCATAAAGCACATAGTTTGCAAAATGCTCACAATTATTGACTGCGACATTGTACTTAGCGGCTGATACAAACATCTCTATACGCTTGAACTCCTGCGGAGTTACCTTGACCATTCCTCGCAACTCCAGCCCAGCTGAACCCCAACCTATAGAATTACTAAAGCTTGACGTTTCAGCAAGGTAATAGTGATCGGCAAAATCAGCAATTTGCCCAATAGGTACTTTAAAAATTTTCAATACACTAGACTCTACAACTTCAAATCCCATACGTGCTTATTCATTAAATAGTGTTAACAAGTCAATAACTTGCAAAAATATCTACAAATTGTGAGTATTTTACCGATAACAGCAGGACAAGTCCAAACTTTCACAGAACTAGAACCGTAGCAATAGTAAGAAGTTTGGCAAAGCACAGCACAAGAAGCTGGCAGTAAAGTTTTAAGCGCCAAGATTGAAAATAATACGATTGAGCGTATAAAACGTACCAAACTGGCGAAGTTTGCCAAATTCTAGCTCTTGGTTCCTGAACTCAGAGGTAAAGGCGGGTGCTGGGCATTATCAGTCAAGTAAACGACCTTAACTGTACTGTAAGGCTATGGGATGGCGAACTGACGGTTTGGCTAAAGTATCTGAAGTGTTTTGATTATTTACCGCAGGAATACCAGCAGGTTCGGGAGATTAGCGATCGCATCAGTAGAGTGTATTCAAGTGTATTGGAGGAATCGGTGCAGAAGTTTTTGGAGATGCTGGGCAAGCTGAATCGTGCTTATTTGACGGGCTTAGAAGAGAAAGTGCTGGGCTTGTTGGAGGCTGAAATCAAGGATTAATGCAACAAAAAATAATGCACAAATGCTTTGGGTGATTATATAAAATAAAATTTGAACTTGTGCATAGAGTTTTAAAGCGAGAGTCCCCTCTTTCTCAAGATCCCAAATCTCAAATGGTTTTTATAGCTCCATAGCCTTGGGTAAGTATTGTAAAAATGAATGATTTAACTTACGCATATAAAATTGTGCTATTTTCTACCTTGCCATTCAATAATCTAGTCAGCTATATTTTAATAGCCTGTATAAATGTATGCAGGGAGGTTGTTCATGACACCAGATATTACAAGATGGATTAACTGTCTAAGTAATTGTCTGAAGAGATGTAGCCAATTATAGTGCATTTGACGGGCGCTCTTCTAGGGCGGATTATCGGCGTGCGCTGAGGGGTGAACAGATGCCGTCAGTCTAAACCTCTTAGCTTTGCTAAATTGCACTTTATGACATATCATTACCACAATAATAATTTAGAAAAGTGGCTAAAAAATCGTCGGTATTTCCATTTTGATAGCAGTATATCCTTAGATTTTGCAAGGAAATATGTAAAAGATCCAATAAAGATTGAAAAGCATCCTTTTCTGCCATTTTTAGGATATGTTAATGCTAAACCTCGTTATCAAGCAAAGGAGAATAAAACAAAGTTAAAGAAACGACAAATTCTTTATGCTAGCCATCTAGACTGGGAGCATCCACTTTTGGCAGAAACACTCAAATAGCAAGTAAACCGTTAAGATA
>NZ_JCACKA010000041.1:0-3408 GCF_059505145.1 Mojavia sp. | reverse complement strand
ATTTCCTTCTACATTTTCTCAGAAATGGTAAATCTTCCAAAACTGGATGCTCCCCTTTTAATGCCGGAGGTGCTGGAAAATTAACAATCAACACATCAAAATTATTGGTAGGGGAGAAAGCGACGATTAATACTTCTAGTACTGGCGCTGGTTCTGCTGGAAGCCTTGCCATCAAAGCTTCTAATATAGAGGTAATAGGTAATATTAGTTCGTCCGTTGTGGTAGCAAACCAAACTACCCAGCAAGGGGTTGGAGGGCTTCAAGTACCAGTAGGGGTATCAGGTGAAGTTAATATTAACACTAATACCATTAATATTAATAGTGGTTCTATCAATGTTAGGAATTTAGGAACAAATAGGGCTGGAACACTTAAAATTAATGCTGACTCTATTTCTTTAAACAGAAAAGGTTCTATTAGAGCATCAACCGCTTCTGGCGAAGGTGGAAACATTTCCTTAGATGGACAAAAATTACAGCTAAATGATAGTTATATAACTGCGACCGCAGGCGGCAACGGCAATGGTGGCAACATCAATATTAATGCAGATACAGTAGTTATTCTGGGAAATAGCAATATTAATGCTAATGCATTTGAAGGACGAGGCGGGAAGGTTAAAATTGATTCTCAAGGATTTTTCTTATCCCCTGATAGCAAAATTACAGCCAGTTCAGAGCGAGGAATTAATGGTTCAGTTCAAATTAACACTTCGCAATTAGATGTTGTAAACTCTGGTATAGTAACCTCAAGCTTTAACCCCACCGTAATTAATAATACTTGTTCTCCAGAACCTCCCAATTTAACTAATAACCTATCAATTGCAGGTAAGGGAGGGATTCCTCAAGGCCCTAGCGATTTATTTACTAGCATAGTAGGTTGGGCGGATCAATCTGTACGAATTGTACCCAAACAATCAGAACAATCTATTCAACCTAATGAAACTCAGAATATAGTCGTAGCTCAAGGGTGGAAAGACAATGGTGACGGGACTGTTAGCTTTACGATTACACCAGACCCTCCTGAAGATGTAACTTCCTATAGTTCACCATTAAAATCATCTTGCCTTCATCCTAAATCTATCGAATAAAACAAAAATAATTAAAAAAGAGAGCAAGTGAGTTTACAATTATTGTTAACCTCTCTAATAGCAAATAATTTTTCTCTAGCACAAATTAGAGCAAATAGATTTGCGTTAGAGAAGACCCCAACAATACAACAATCTCCTGAGATTCCTTCTACTTTACCTCCAGCACCCCAACCACCACTGCTACCATCTTCTCCTTCAATTCCTCGAAGGACACTCCAACCAAATAACTCTTTAAAGCTCAAAATCAAAAATTTCCGTTTTCAAGGAAATACGGTCTTTAGTAATGAGGACTTAGAAAGATTATTAACACCGTTTATAGGTAAAGAAATCTCTTTTACTGATCTATCCAAAATTAGCAATGCTATTACTGATTATTATGTAGAGCAAGGGTATATTAACTCTGGAGCTTACATTCCAGTTGCCGACAATCAATTGCTAAAAGTTGATAATGCTGTAATTACTGTGGCAATTATCGAAGGGGAAATAGAAGAAATCAATATTGTGGGTGGTGAGCGCTTGCATAATTATATTCGCGCACGTATTCCGCAACCAATCCTCAACAATAAGCGTTTGCTGGCAGCTTTACAATTGTTGCAACAAGATTCGTTAATTGAAAAAATTACTGCTTCATTAAAAGAGGGTGCAAGACCAAGCCAAGCTATTTTGAATATCTATGTCAAGCCACGGCAAGAGTTCCAAGCTAATGCAATCTTAGATAATTATCGTTCTCCAGCAGTTGGCAGTTTTCAACGCCAACTAGAAATATCCCACGCTAACTTACTTGGACTAGGCGACGGTCTAAGTGTAGGCTACAGAAATACAGATGGCGGCAATGCTGTAACTGCTAGTTATTCTGTTCCTATCAATTCACAGAATGGCACTATTGGCTTATTTTACGCGAATATTTCCAACAATATTATTGAAGAACCTTTCACTGCCTTAGATATTGTTGCTGATGCCCGTGCCTATGAAATCACTTTCCGACAACCTTTGATACGACAAGCTTCGGCTAGTTCGGCTCAAGAATTGGCATTGGGCTTAACTGCTTCTCGCTTAGAAAGCGAGTCATCTTTGCAAAATAGTCCTTTTCCTATCTCGGCAGGGGCAGATGCTAATGGGCGCACACGGGTTCTTGCACTCAGGTTTTTTCAAGATTGGTCAGGGCGCAGTACTCAAGAAGCTTTGTTCGTTCGTTCAACCTTTAGTTGGGGGCTTAATGCTTTAGATTCTACTATTAATACCGATGCCCCCGATGGACGTTTTTTTAGTTGGCTAGGTGAAGCTTTATGGCTGAAGCGTTTGGGGAATACCTCTCTAGCTGTTAGGTCACGTCTGCAATTGGCGGATAGACCGTTACCCGCATTTGAACAAATTAGTCTTGGAGGCATCAATACTGTCCGAGGTTATCGCCAAGATAATTTCATCTCTGACAGTGGATTTTTATTATCTACGGAACTACGTATTCCCGTCTGGAAAACTCCTACTCAAGAATTACAGGTGGCCCCTTTTATTGATTTTGGTACAAGCTGGAACAATAACGCCGAGATTTCTAGTACTTCAGGGACTTTAACATCCATTGGATTAGGCATTCAATACCGCAGCGATCGCTTTAATGCTCGACTTGATTGGGGTATTCCTTTTAATGACACTAACTCGAACTCAAAAACATGGCAAGAAAACGGAGTTTATTTTTCTCTAAATTACCAATTATTTTAAGAAAGGTAAAATACCTATTTTTAATTTTAATATTTTCACTGATGGTACTTCTTAACCACGAGGTAATACTAGCTAATAAACCAAGTTTAGAAACAGCACAAGCTCTCACACAAAAAGGATTTTCACAGTTAGATAAAGGACAACCTGAAGCTGCGTTTAAAATATGGCAATCAGCTTATCGAGCTTATAAGCAACTAAACGATAAGCAAGGGATGACTGGCAGTTTAATCAACCAGAGTTTGGCACTTCAAGCAGTAGGTTCGTATGCTAATGCTTGTCAAACTCTCACTCAAGCTTTATCACTAGAAGACTGGATATGCACTAATTCGCTACAAAAAAAAATTGATTTTCGTAAATACTCATCCGATTTAAAATTAATACTTCAAAAACAACCAAAACAAATTATTAATTTTATTGGATTTTATAACTTAGCTAATGTTCTTAGGCTCATGGGTGAGCCAGAGAGTTCTTACACTATTATAGAATATTGTTTAACATTCATTTCAGAACTGCAAAATGCAAAGTTTCACAATAATCTGTTACTAAATCTTGCTAACGGGACTTAAACAAAAATTAAGCCCAAATGTAGCCCAAACTAGCTTTATAA
>NZ_JCACKA010000040.1:0-3604 GCF_059505145.1 Mojavia sp. | reverse complement strand
ACCTTTCTTTGTTCCTTAGTATACCTGTACTAAATTTAGATGCGTTTGCCCTGGGGCAAACCTCAGTAATCTTCTCCCAAAGTTTCACCAATCCCTTCAATTACCAATTAAATATATGCAACCCACAATCACGATACCCAAAGGCTGGGAGTATCCGCGTTTTACCTTTGATGAACGCACACAGCAGGGAATTATCGTTGGGCTTGAGTATTACCCCGCTGATAGCCAATTAGCCCACGAATACGGTCAAGGCTGGCGATACTCTGTGATGCCTAACAAAAACTTCCAAGAAGTCCGCCATTATTTTGACGACCAAATCCAGACGCTTTCTGTTGCAGAGATACAGGCACAACTAATGGCTGAAATTGACGCTCATCAGCAGCAGATAGCGGTACTTCAGCAGCAATTGACGGCAATTGGAGGTAGAGCAGATGGCTAAAGTTGTTGACAATTACGTAGAGCGGACAGCAGCCAGATTACTGCGTTTAGTCCGTAGTAGTGGTTCTATTCCCCTACATCGCATTCAGTTTTCGCAAACCATCATTCAGTATTTATTAGACAAAAGACTGGTGCAAATCAAAAACACTGGACACGGCTTTTTGTTATCGATCATCGAAAGATTTTAGGTAAAGAATTCAGAAGCCAGAATAATTTTTCAGAAGTTTTTAGCCTCAATTCCATATCAATCTAATGCTGAATTCTGAATGCTGGCTCCTAAGTTCTTCCATATTCAACCCAATATTTAGGAGCAATCAAAAATGTCCCATCCCAATTTGCACACATTAATTGATGCGGCACAGTTAATTATCGAAGAGATAGCCAAACACCCCGATTTTGAAGCACTTGATTATCAGCCTGATTTAACAATTGGGGATGCTCAAACTGCACTGTCTTACTTAAAGTACGAGCTACAGAGCAATCAACAGCCTTCAATGACATCCGAAAGTTCTGTTTAGGAAAAAGGCAATTACCTGGATAAAGCTTTTATCCAAGCAATTGCAAATGCCTCGGAGTATATCTCGCTTAATGAATTTAATTGTTGCACACTCCATACATTGTCGAGTTCAGCATGAATACTGAAATAAAATTAGGTCTTTGCAATCCTCCAGAACCAATTTATTTATATGTCAAAAACGGTGAAATCAGTGGTGAATCATTCTTGTGGTATCACTATAACATCGACCAGGATAAAACCATACCCGTACAGCAGCGAGGATTAACGGGTTATTTATCAGAATTGCGTTTGACAGCGAAAGAATACAAGGGCAAGGACAACATGAAGTTAGATATTGTTGTCGCTGCGGATGAGATTTATATCATCAGAACAGGCATAGAAACTAACTTTGCGAAAACATTTCTTTTGTCTGCTTCCCTTATACAAGACTTCTCCAAACCCCTGATTATTGCAGTTACTAGTGGCGAAGAAAACGTGGTTTTCTGCCGACTATATGATGCTGCTACTAAAGTTAGAATTCGTCGGGAATGGAATGCGAATGCTGATTGGGGAGCAACCATTCACAACATTCAATGTTTTTTAGGCGGCACACAAATTCAGCCACAGTTACAAGGGGCAAAATCTGAAGCTGCCTGAAGAAAAGAGGACAAGGGGCAGGGGGCAGGGAGCAAGGGAGAGAATCTTTCCCCTGCCCCCTGCCCCCTGCACAAGAGCTTCTTTCCGGCTTCTTCTCATCAAATAACTACATAGGTTTATCCCATGAAACTCATCGTTACTGTAGTTGAAAGAATCACGAGTGAGGCTCACATCAATATTCCTGATGGGCTGAACGAGTTGGCAATCAAGCAGTACATAACAGACCGATACAACACCGGGGAAATGCTGACTGATTTGAATATTTTTCAGGTTGACTTTGAATCTATCAGCGCTCGGATTATTCACAAGCTCCAACAATCAGAATAAATCTCACTGTGAATATTCTCTCTAAATGAAATATCGGAGAGTTGTAAATGACTAGACAATTTACTGACTTAGAAAACTATAAGTGTCACGAAATCGCTAGTATCCTTTCGCTGAATCTATCAACTATTCGCTTGTGGGTACATCGAGGTTGGCTCAAGGCAAATAAACGCTATCCCAAACATTACGAAATTAGAGTTTGGCATCTCAAACAATTTTTAGAAAATCCACCGCAACAAATCAAAAAACGCATTGCGTCTCTTGACACCGAAGCCATTAATTATCTTTTGGGGAGAAAAGCGTAATGGAACCAATCACCGAGTTAGAAAGATGTTGGTATTTATCCCCGCCTTGGGGTGATCAAATTCCACCCGTTGAAATCAATTTGTTGGAGCGGGTTTATTTCAAGGCTAATAGAAGATTTGGTTATTGCTGTGGACTGCAATGGTATCAACAGCGTTGGGATTACGTTATCGATGTTGAAAACGACATTGTGCGCGCAACGAAACATGAAATTCTTGGCACTGGTCGAATAAAACCTACCACTGTGAAAAAACCATCTTTCGTGTTGGGCGATCGTGTACTGTTGCAATTTCCCAATCGTGGCACAAAGCAAAGGTTAATTCTGGGGGTTGAGCTAATCGAGAAGTCCTGGTTTTACAAAGTCGAATTGGCATCACCTGCTTTTCCTCTATCATCCACCATGACCAATCGATTCTCTTTAGTGCGGGAGGAGGATTTGGTGCGGGTGAATGTCTAAGTCATTCAACTAAAAGTTTGAACAAGAACAGGAGAATCAATCATGTTGACACATTTATGGCGAGACTCTGAAATTAATCAGATGCCCCAAGATGGCGAAATAGGTAATTACAACATACCCAAGGGTTACGTGAATGCAACCCAGATGTGCCATGCAAATAACAAGTCTTGGGGGCATTACAAAGAAAGGAAATCTACAAAAGCTTACTGGGCAGCACTTTCCAACGACATCGGAATCCCGATATCGTCTTTAATCATTGAAATTGATGGCTATGGCAGCTCTCAAGGAACTTGGATTCACCCAGAGATAGCGATTGATTTAGCGCAGTGGGTGTCTGTCGAGTTCCGCATTTGGGCCAACAGAACTGTAATGAAAGTAATAATCGCGGAGGCAGAACAACAACCAATTCCTCAACCACCTACCCCTGCACTTCCTCCAGTTGAGCAACGCTTGCAGACATTGGTGAACGCAATGAAAACTTTGGCTGACCTCACAGGGGGCAAACTCAACCCCTACATTGAGCAGCATTTCAAAGATTACGCCGCTAATCTTCTGGCTGAACACAACAGACAAGCTCTTTGCTCAACTTCTGAAAAATGGATGGGGGTTGTAAACTTCGCGGAGATTGAGCTTGGCAAGAAAGTTCCTTTGCACGGCTCTCATTACCGGGGTCATTTGGGGACATGGGTGAGAACATTTTACCCCCAGTTGGGATCTCGCCAAGAGAATCGTTTAGTTAACGGTACTCAACAATCAGTTTATATCTATGCTTGCCATGACCCAGTTGTTGCATCGGGGCTGACTAAAGCAATTGAAGAGTTTTTCGCACACCCAAACCCAACTGCGGCACTAAAGCAGGCGGGGGCTTTCACTAGCAAAAAGCAAATGACGTTGGTGAAAAAGTAAGAGCGATTGCTTAACGCGGGGAA
>NZ_JCACKA010000039.1:0-3633 GCF_059505145.1 Mojavia sp. | reverse complement strand
TAAGCCCAAAACCTTTAGCTGGCTTGGTTTACAGGCGATTGTCGCCCCTTGAACTTCCGGCCATCAGGGCAAGGCAAAGATAAATCACTCGCCTTACCAGCTGCCATCACCCAACAGATTCAGCACAAGCAACGGACGGAAGTACAGCAGCTAAGTCGCTTTGCTCCAATTCAAAATTCAAAATTAAAAATTCAAAAAATAAGTCTTTTATTTTGAATTTTGCATTTTGCATTTTGAATTTATTGGTGAGGTGTCGCCCGAAGAACAAGAGCGTTTAGAAGCAGCAAAACAAGAAGCATTGAAACAACTCTGGTCACAGGGAGAACAGTAATATGCAACAACTCAATCTGTTTGATGAACCCGCCCCAGTTTTACCCGTTACCTACTACCCCGACTTTCTGACCATCCAAGAGGCAGGCGTACTTTATCAGCACTGCAAACAACTCGAATGGCAGCAGAATCACATCAGAATGGTGGGCAAGATTATTCCTGTTCCTCGGCTTGAGTGCATTTATGGTGATAGGGGATGTGATTACCTCTACTCCAACAGCGTGTTTCTCAAACCCCTGCCCTGGACAGAGCCACTAGCCCAACTCAGAGATAAGATTACTGCTGCCACCGGCTATAGTTTCCGCATTGTTATTGGCAATCAATACCGCACAGGCACTGATTCGATAGGATGGCACTCTGACAATGAGCCATCAATGGGGATTAACCCAGCCATTGCATCAGTGAGTCTTGGTGCAGCACGAAAGTTTCAGATTAAGCCAATCGCTGGAAAACCAACGGACTTCTGGCTAGAACACGGAAGCTTGCTCGTGATGCACCCTGGCTGTCAGTCCACACACGTCCATCAAGTACCGAAAACAAACAAGGTCGTTAGCACAAGGATTAATCTTACATTTCGACCGCACACCGGGGGGAGTAGATAGCCCTATAGCTGGCTTGTGAGATAGCCAGCACAAGCATTCTCAAAAGTTTCAATCGGCGGCATTGCACCCATGCCGCTATTTCACCATGCGTCAAAATATTGGAGGAGATATGACCAGAACAGAGACACATTTACAACAAGAGCATCTGCAAGAATGGATTGATAGCGGTGTTGACGAGGAAATTATTGCCCTGAATGTGCGATCGCTATCCGGCACAACACCTTATGACTACCTGCTCTACAGTGACAAAATCTCTCGTCGCAATGATGGACGCTTACGTGAGGGTGACTTAAAGAAGTACCAACATATTGAACATGGGGGTTGGTGGTGCAGTGGCGTTGACCCCTTGAACGATTACATTGCAATGATGTGGGGATGCTTCAAACCCAACAAGCCAAGGCGAGACCCCCAGAAAATCCACAAGCACATCAAGTACGAACACCCTTACAGAGAACAGACAAGGGCTTTGTTTTTGCGAGTCTCGAAAAAAACTTGGGTGAAAGTCTCCAATAGTTGCGGCATTCCCATAACCGATGAAGACTTAATGCACCCTTGGGGGTTCTGGCACTGGGTGTGGAAACATAATGTCCCGGTGGTTATCGTCGAAGGAGCCAAGAAAGCCGCTTGTTTACTCACTGCTGGCTATGCTGCGATCGCAATATCGGGAGTAAACGCAGGCTACCGCACCCCAACTGATGAGTACGGTCAGGCTATTGGTAAACCATCGCTCATCCCAGACCTGAAGCATTTTGCCACAAAGGGTAGACTTGTCAACATCTGCTTTGACCACGATACCAAGCCTGAAACAGTCCAACGAGTGAGAACTGCCATTAGTCGCATGGGTCGGTTGTTGATTGCCGAAGGTTGTCAGCTGCGAGTTATAGATTTACCAGGGCCAGAAAAAGGTGTAGATGATTTTGTAGTGGCGAAAGGTGGGGGTGCATTTCACGCACTATATAATACAGCCGAAACCTTGGAATTGTGGGAAATCAAGCTGTTTACTCTGTTGACTTACCCACCCGCGATCGCTCTCAACCAAAGATTTTTGGGTCAACTGATTGCACCCGTTGGCGAAAAGCTGATAATCCTCAAAGCTCCCAAGGGAACGGGTAAAACCGAATGGTTATCTGCTGAGGTTGCCAAAGCACATGACCAAGGGCGTAGGGTACTCATCATCACCCACCGCATTCAGTTGGGTGAGGCATTGTGCGATCGCTTTGGAGTGAATTATGTCACCGAAATGTATCATTCCGAAACGAGAGATTTGTTGGGCTATGGGGTGTGCATTGATTCGTTGCATCACGAGAGCCAAGCAAAATTCAACCCCAACGACTGGTCAAACGATGTCATTATTATTGATGAATGCGACCAAGTATTCTGGCATCTGCTCAACTCTGCTACAGATGTAGCCAAGCGGCGGGTATCCATACTCAAAAACCTCAAGCAACTGGTACAGAATGTCCTGGGTAGCGAACACGGGAAAATTTACCTTTCTTCCGCCGATGTTTCAGATACCGATGTCAAATACATTCTTTCACTGGCGGGAGAATATCGGGTTAATCCGTTTGTCATCGTCAACAACTATCAGCCCGTATCTGGCAACTGCTATAACTATTCTGGCACTAACCCCAAGAATTTGATTGCGGCATTGGACAAGGCGATTGCTGCTGGTGGACATCATTTATTATGTTGTTCTGCTCAAAAAGCGAAATCAAAATGGGGGTGCGATTCGTTACTTAGTGAATCACGGTAATCAGTCCGTACATAACTAAGTCAGCCCGACAGCAGATTACTGTCACAAAAGGCTGAACTCTCGGTCAGATGTAGGTGAAAGCCCTACCATTCAGACTCAGAATTGACTCCTTACCTGCCCACACCGAACAAGCTCGGTTCTTGTAGAGTGAAGCTGGGAACAGGGTGCAATCAGACGACCGTTGCGGGTTGACACTGGCGCTAACAGGGAGTTCCTATGATGAAACAGAGCCTAGAAAAGCGACTTATTGATAGGCAGGGCGCAACGCAAAACCCCTGACCTTATTGGAGTCCATTCCCGCCGAAAACCCCCATAGTATCGGTAAGAGTCAAGGGAATCCAGTAGTCGAATTGGCTACATCTAACGGAACAATCAATCTCTCCGAGGGAACGAATAAAAACGAGTTGTGGGTCTAGGGGCGGTCGAACCCCAAGTAGCCCAGACGAGCGGAGGAATCCCCACAATTCGGGTAGGACAGACCGTAACTGGTCTGAGGTGTTCAGAATACACTCACTCTAGAAGAGAAAATGATTAGACACAGTTATAAAACTAGTGAATCTTGGAAAGCCCTACCGTGGAAGAAATTCCGCCGAAATCTTTTCCGCCTTCAAAAGCGCGTGTATAAAGCGGTTCAAGTTGGAGACAAGCGGAAGGCTAGGTCACTCCAAAAGCTTATTCTTAAATCCACCTCGGCTCGATTTCTTGCAATAAGACAAGTATCTCAGCTAAATGCTGGCAAAAAGACGGCGGGTATTGATGGTAAGAAATCCCTCTCATTCGAGGAACGCTTCAACCTTGAAGAACTACTGAAAATGAATAGTGGAAATTGGAAACATCAAGGATTACGGGAAATCCCCATCCCAAAAAAGGACGGGACTACCAGAATGCTTAAGATACCGACGGTGTATCCATATTGCACCTTGATTCAATGAAGTTTAGGGATATTCT
>NZ_JCACKA010000038.1:0-3655 GCF_059505145.1 Mojavia sp. | reverse complement strand
TGACATCTTCATCGATATCCAGGTAGCCTTCTTGTGCCAGACGCATTACTGCTAATGCAAAGACAGGTTTGCTGATGGAAGCTGCTTGAAACAAGGTGTCTGGTGTGATTTGACGATTTGTTCCATTTTCACATACACCAAATCCACGCGCCCATTCGATTTTAAAATCATTAATTACAGCAATACTGATACCTGGTGTTTGGTGATGTGCTAACCGCTCGTCTAAAGTTTTCGGTTCATCAAATTTACCTTCTAGTGCTGTCGCTGGTAAAAGATTATTGATAACACTTTCAATGCGTTGCTCAACAGATTTCTGCATTGATGCCCTCTACATTTCGGTTGGGTTTTTAGACAAAACATAACTCTAGTTGGCTCTAATTGCTACACGCTCTTGTCTACCTTAATGAAAAATTATATGTAATGTCTTGCCTGTTCTATCCAGTACAAATAGTGTTGAACATTCAACATCTTCATAAAAAACTGACGTTGCTCCCCTTTAGAAACAACTCAACTCGTTCTTGTCCAATTTATTGAGTAAAATATTCTCTACAAACCAACTGCAATGCCTACAAAAATTTTTCAACAATGATTTCATCTATATAAAGGCTGTTAATTTTGGCTTGTCTTTTGGCTGTACCAATAATTTCAAAACCAAAGTTTTGGTAAGTAGCCAATGCGCCCATATTATCTGCGCGGATAAAAGTGAACAGTTTTTCATATCCCCGCCAACGCGCAAGCTCAAACGTAGCATTAAATAAACTTGTAGCAATTTTTTGTCGTCGATATGACAGAGCAACATAAGTTCCTAGCACTCCTACATGATCAAAGGCATGGGTGTAATTGGCAAACGGTTCCATACTCTGAAATCCCACAACCTTTTGCTGCTTACAGCAGATAGCTACATGAAATACTCCACGTACCGGAAAGTTCAAAATATAGTCGCGTTCAGCTTCTACAGTTAAGGGTGTATCAAATGCTGTGTATACTCCGTCCTCAATAATTGGATTCAAAATGCTGACAATCGCTTCAGCATCGTTAAGTTCAACTTCTCGAACCAATAAATCCACGTTCAATTACCTTATAGCATTAAGGAATATTCTAGTTTTTAGATTCTTGCTAACCAAGTGTAGATTGATCTGCATCGGCAATATCTCAAACTGACATTCCGCGCCCTCAGATCAAGATTCCTCAAATAGGCGCTCGCCCTGATGTAACCGTTCAGCAATTTGATAAGTTTGTCCTTGAGATCGCATAGTGGGCGAATGGGCTGCTAAGTACCGAGATGCAGCAACTAATATATGAATCCCAACCGGAGTTTTACCAAAATGTGAGTACTGACGAAAAGCGGCTTCTATTTCCTGAATTACGTGAAAATCACGATTTTCTCTCAGCATCATTTTCAAGAGCATTGCCATCAGTTTTTCAGCACAACCTCCGCTATATAAATAATTAGCCACTAATTGGCCTGTCTGGTTTACTTGTTGCTGACAGTTTAATAAATCCGGTAACTGAATTAGTAATTCAGTAGGATTTTCTACAGTGTCTTTTGCTTCTGGCAGCCGTGCTGGTGGTACATTCAAAAAGCGATTTAGATATACACTCATCGCCGCATCAAACACTCCTTTTAGCAGTTCAACCGTTGTTACTCTTTGCAATGCTTGATGCACGGCATTGGCAAACGTAAATGGATGGTGGGCTGAGTTCCAATCTCCAAAGTCATTGTTAGTGTGGAAACGCGCTACTCGCAATGCTGCTGTATAAGTGACTACGCTAGCTAATTGTTCTTCAGTACACCCTGCTTTCAGTGCATTCAGCAGCGAATCGGCGATCGCGTGTGGATCTTCACCCAATAAAATTGGTACTAATTCATCCTGTTTTGACCAAGTTCCTTGTCGAGACTTTCCTTCACTTAAGACAGTAGGTAATTGCTCAAAAGCTGAGTCTAAGATTGCCACCAAATCTATAGGGTAACGCCAAGAATTAGATTCTTCCATCCTATCGGCATTAGCTAAACCCGGAATTAGGCTGGGCAAAATCGATTCGGCTGCTTGCCAATCTACTGCATCAAGTGCTTCTAAAGCTTTGTTGATAAAATCAAGCGTATGCCCAACATCAAGATAACGATGATCGCAAGCGGCACAAAATAGCATATCTGCAATTTGCTCTGTTTTTACTCCCGAAGCGAGCGCAGAGACTAAACATCTTTGTGCTGCCTCAGTATCCCGCACCTGAATAAATTGTCGGAACCAGCTTTTAAGAGTTACAAAATCAACTGTAGAGTTGGGTAATGGGTGAACGACAAACTCTGGTGGCGCACCTGCACTATCATTTGCTACTGCTGACAATCCATGAAATAAAGCCAGGGGTTTGTCCTGAGCATCTAAATAAGGTAGTAGATTCATCATGCAGGTATGGATAGTCAAACCAGTACCCCACCCGGCTTTATTATAAAGAGTACCAAATTCTAGCCCCATCAGAAATGGTTGGGCGGGACTAACTCCCATATCTAACAGTGCGAGTGTTGATTTAGCAATCACTAAGGAAATATTCTGCTCTAAACCATCTTGCAAACGTTGGCGGTGATGGACATGAGGGTTAACAGGTGGTGCTAAATTTACCCACACTTCACCATCACGGATTTCTACAGGAAAACAAGGAACATCATCTGCCCACGAGTCAAACGTTCCACCGCTAGCGATGTCAAAGCGGGCATAATGCCAGGGGCAGGTAACAATACCATCCTTGCAAGTGCTTCCTTGTAAGGGAAAGCCCATGTGGGGGCAACGGTTGTCAATTGCATAAACTCTATCGTTCGAGTAAAACAAAGCAATCGTATGCTTTTGCTTGTGTACTAGCAAACTGCCTGCTGCTTGAACATCCTTAAGTTGAGCAACACAGATATAATCGTCTGTTTTGGTTGCACCTTCAAATATTTCAGTCATTGAATTGCACACAGTAAATGTCAAAATCCTTACTTCTACTGTGTCGAAATTTTCTAGATTTGAGCATTTGTGCAATTCTAATTTTTGTTAAGTGTCAAACGATTACATCAATCGTAGCCCTTTGACACCCTTACCGACCATTAGGTGCAGTAAATCCTAATTAATTTTTTTATCTTGCTTAATTTTTAGCCCTTCTACCCCTTTCCTGGCAGCAGGTAATGATGCTAGATTTCCAATACTTGCAATACTTGAGGGCGATTTATGAACAAAGGTGAATTAGTGGATGCTGTGGCAGTCAAGACCAACATCACAAAAAAGCAAGCCGATCAAGTGATCAGTGCCTTTTTAGAAGTCGTGACCGAAGCTGTAGCTAATGGTGAGAAGGTAACACTCATCGGGTTTGGCTCATTCGAGCGACGCGAACGCTCAGAGCGCGAGGGGCGTAATCCAAAAACCAAGGAGACAATTACAATTCCAGCGACAAAAGTGCCTGCATTTTCTGCTGGCAAACAGTTCAAAGAAAAAGTCGCACCATAAGTGGTAACTGTTAAATCGTAGATGTTACAGATGGCGATCGCCACTTGCGACACTGTGCCCTTGTTGTGAGCGCGCTTACCCAGATTTTTGCATCCCGCCCAACTCGGCAGATTTGGATTGCCCGGCATTGCTGAATGAAAGGATGAATTGATTTATATAGGTACAATTTGATACTT
>NZ_JCACKA010000037.1:0-3821 GCF_059505145.1 Mojavia sp. | reverse complement strand
GATGACTTTGAAATCCTTATTAGTTTTTGTTAGGAAATAAGGTGCGTTTCCCCTGGATCTTGTTTTGGATCATGACTAATCTGAAAAAGCAAAAGCCTGAATATGTTTCCAGGCTTTTGCTAAGTAAGGAATTTAAGGCAATTTTTCAAGGTGAATCAAATTATTGCACACTCCATAAGTGCAGAGGTTAAGAAATGAGTAATGAAATCAAACTAGGCTTTTGTAACCCACCAGAACCAATTTATCTTTACGTCAAAAATGGGGAATCAAGCGGTGAATCCTTTTTGTGGTATCACTTCAACATCGACCAAGAAAAGACAATCCCAGTTCAACAACGTGGGTTAACAGGTTATTTATCAGAACTACGAGTGACAGCCAAAGAATTCAAGGGCAAGGACAATCTCAAGTTAGATATTGTTGTCGCTGCCGATGAAGTTTATGTAATCAGAACTGGCATTGAAACCAATTTCGCCAAAACATTTTTATTATCAGCATCACTTGTTCAAAACTTTTCTAAACCCCTGACTATTGCTGTTACCAGTGGTGAAGAAAATACCGTTTTCTGCCGATTGTATGATGCGACTACTAAAGTCAGAATTCGTAGAGAATGGAATCCTAACGCTGATTGGGGTGCAATCATTACCGAAATTCAATCTAGATTGAGTACATCTGCATCCCTTTCGTTAACACCAGAACAACCACCGCATTCTCAAGATTTACGAGTAAAACAGATTCGAACTTTGTTAAATTATCCGCTTGATTTGGTACGGGAGTATTTGCAGTTTCAAGATGTTGACCGTCCGAGTTTACTTCCACCTACCAAGATTGATTCTTTAGTAAAAACAATGTGTCTAGCTTGGGCTGCTGATAAGTTTGAAAATCCAAATGATGCTGAATCTTCGTATCAAAAGCAAGTGATTGATGCGGTCGTTAGTGGGGCTGATGAACTGGCAGCAATTCGCTCATGGATGCAGCAGTTAACTACAGTAAAAGCAGAGGTGGCTTGAATTAAGGAAAGAAGGCAGGGGTTGGAGGTTTATTCTTAGATTCCACACTCTACACCCCTACTACTTTTAATCCACATCCATGAATCACAAGAGATTATCCCATGAAAGTTATTGTCACAGTAGTTGAAAGAATCACAAGCGAAGCTCACATCAATATTTCAGATGGGCTACCGGAAGAAGTCATCAAACAGCAAATAGTAGACCTATACAACACAGGTCAAATGCAGACTGATTTAAATATTTTCCAAGTCGATTTTGAATCAATCAGCGCACGGATTGTTAACAGGGTTCAACAACCAGATTAAATCTAAGTTTTCTCTCAGTATTAAATTTTAGAGAGGGATTTATGACTAAAACTTTGACAAATCCAGAAAATTATACCTGTCATGAAATCGCCAGTATTTTATCTCTAAATCTATTAACTGTCCGGCACTGGATTCAAAGAGGCTGGCTCAAGGCAAATCAAAGTTGTCCCAAATACTATCAAGTCAAACCAGGGAATCTCAAACAGTTTTTAGAAAAACCACCGCATCAAATCAAAAAACGGATTACATCTCTTGATTCCCAAGCCATTAGTTATCTTTTGAAGGGAAAAGCGTAATGGAAGCAATCACCGAGTTAGAAAAATGCTGGTTTCTCTCGCCACCTTGGGGTCAAGAAATACCACCCGTTGAGGTCAATCTGCTAGAAAAAGTTTACCTCAAAAGTCTGAGAACATTCGGTTACTGCTTGGGGGTGCAGTGGTATGGAGATTATTGGAATTACGTTGTCGATGTCAAAGATGATTTCATCTATGCAACAAAACACCAAATCATCGGTACTGGTCAAATACAACCCCGAATCTTGAAAAAACCAGCTTTTGTTTTAGGCGATTACCTTCGGCACTGCGCGGGAGCGCAATCGCGTACTGTTGCAATTTCCCAATCGCGGCACAAACCAAAGGCTGATTCTGGGGATTGAGTTAATCGAGAAGTCCTGGTTTTACAAAGTCGAATTGGCATCACCTGCTTTTTCCCCACCATCCAGCATGACCAATCGCTTTTCATTGGTACGGGAAGAAGATTTAGTGCGGCTGAATGTCTAAGTCATTCAACTAAGTGTTTGAACAAGAACAGGAGAAGCAATCATGTTGACACATTTATGGCGTGACTCTGAAATTAATCAAATGGCTCAAGACGGGGAAGTAGGAAAGTACAGCATACCCAAGGGTTACGTGAATGCAACCCAAATGTGCCATGCAAATAACAAATCTTGGGGACATTACAAAGAAAGGAAATCTACAAAAGCTTACTGGGCAGCACTTTCAAACGACATCGGAATCCCGATATCGTCTTTAATCATTGAAATTGATGGCTATGGCAGTTCTCAAGGAACTTGGATTCACCCAGAGATAGCGATTGATCTAGCACAGTGGGTGTCTGTCGAGTTCCGCATTTGGGCCAACAGAACTCTAACTAAAGTAATAATCGCTGAGGCACAAATACAACCAATTCCTCAATCACCTAACCCTGCCCTCCCTCCTGTTGAGCAGCGTTTGCAAACTTTGGTGGACGCGATGAAGACTTTGGCTGACCTCACAGGTGGCAGACTCAACCCATACATCGAGCAGCATTTTAAAGACTTTGCCGCTAACCTACTAGCCGAACATAACCGAAAATTGCTAACCCCTTCAGAAGAGCGCTGGTTAGGCGTGGTCAACTTTGCAGAGAGTGAGCTTGGTAAAAAAGTCCCTCTCAGTGGTTCCCATTATCGGGGGCATTTGGGTACTTGGGTTCGGACGTTTTACCCGCAGTTGGGCGACCGTCAAGAGAATCGTCTGGTCAATGGCACTCAGCAATCAGTCTACATCTACGCCTGCTACGATCCTGCCATTGCTGCCGGACTGACCAAAGCAATCGAGGAGTTTTTCGCACACCCAAATCCAACTGCGGCACTCAAGCTTGCTGGGGCTTTCACTAGCAAAAAGCAAATGACGCTGGTGAAAAAGTAACAGCGATTGCTTAACGCGGGGGAGAGCATAAGCAATCGCAGCAAACAAATAGGTGTTGTGTATGTGTTCGCTACCAAAATAACATACCTATTTACAAAACTTAAAAGTCAGACGAGATACAGCAGTGCTGCGACAGGTTCATACATTAACAGGGGAAAAATTATGGATGCAATCACTTTTGATGAAAGCCACGCCAGTCCATTTGACCAGATTAAACAAGTTGATAGTGATGGGAGTGAGTATTGGCTAGCTACAGAATTATTAACACTACTGGGTTATCAAACTTGGAAAAGAATCAAGGACACCGTTGAAAGGGCAAAAATCAGCGCTAAAAATTCTGGCTTAGACCAATCCTGCCATCTGGTCGATGTCGTCCAAATGACGCAAATTGGCACATCTCAGGCATTTCGGGAAGTGCTGAAAGATTATAAGCTCTCACGACACGCCTGCTATTTGGTGGCCATGAATGGTGATCCTCGTAAAAGTGCGATCGCTGCCGCACAAAACTATTTCGCGGTGAAAACTCGTGAAGCAGAGTTAGCCCCGCAAACCTCAGAGCTACTTGCCCAACTCTTGGAAAAACTCGAACAGCAAAACATGGTAATTGAGGAACAGGGTAAGGCAATCGCTCAGTTGCAATTCCAAATCCAAAAGTTTCTGCCACCATCAACTGACTTCATACCCCCCGGTTGGGATGCCGAGGTATGGCGAACGCTTCCCCCGCAGGACAAGCGCCACTTCCGCTATATCTTCCGTCGTCGTAACTTCCGGCCTTCAAGGGGCGACAAGAGAGCTAAAGTGCTTGCTGTATAAGCTTCATAGCT
>NZ_JCACKA010000036.1:0-172896 GCF_059505145.1 Mojavia sp. | reverse complement strand
GATGACTTTGAAATCCTTATTAGTTTTTGTTAGGAAATAAGGTGCGTTTCCCCTGTTACCGCATCAGCATCAGAAAATTATCTGCTGCAAAAATTGGCTTTGTGATTTCTGCATTCCAAGCTTGCTGCTAGCCTTTATTCTACTTTTACGTTAAACGCTAACAGTTTATAGCAAAACATTGCGTTTTGGTGTGGTTTATTGCAAAATGTAAATAAAAGTAAAGTAAAATTCCACTCAAAAATTTGCAGAAGAAACCGTGGAAATGGCTTCAGATTCTATTAACAATCTGCAACATTTAGATTGTATTCAAGGTTACAAAGAAAGTTAATACTAATCTCCTCCTTTAGGAGGAAAAATGAGGCAAGTAGTTGTAGTTTATTGGTTTATTAATCCTATACACATGAATTGCATCATACCTTTGAGGATGTAAGGTCAGGAATTAAAACTGTTAATCCTCGTAATCGCCAGTTTTTGCTATTAAATTGACATTCAATTGTGGTTTTTTGGATGTCTATTCAATTGCTAGGCATTGCTGGCTTACTACAACTAGCAACTTGGATTAGGTTAGATAAGGATGCAATAAACTAGATGGCAACAAAATATCCTAAATTTAGCCAGGATCTCGCTCAAGATCCGACTACGCGTCGGATCTGGTATGCGATGGCTCAGGGTAATGATTTTGAAAGCCATGATGGCATGACAGAAGAAAATCTTTACCAAAAGATTTTCGCTACTCACTTCGGTCATGTGGCAATCATTTTCCTGTGGGCTTCCAGCCTCCTGTTCCATGTAGCCTGGCAAGGTAACTTTGAACAGTGGATTAAAGACCCGCTGCATATTCGCCCAATCGCCCATGCGATTTGGGACCCCCACTTCGGTAAACCAGCAATCGAAGCTTTTACCCAAGGTGGCGCTACCAATCCTGTAAACATTGCTTATTCTGGGGTCTACCACTGGTGGTATACCATTGGGATGCGGACGAACAATGACCTCTACCAGGGTTCAGTGTTTCTCCTGCTGTTAGCAGCATTGTTCTTGTTTGCTGGTTGGCTGCACTTACAACCCAAATATCGTCCTAGCCTCACTTGGTTCAAGAGTGCTGAACCTCGTCTAAACCACCACTTGGCAGGTTTGTTTGGTGTTAGCTCTCTGGCTTGGGCTGGTCACTTAATTCACGTTGCAATCCCCGAATCTCGCGGACAGCACGTAGGTTGGGAGAATTTCCTAACTACGTTACCTCACCCAGCAGGTTTGACACCCTTCTGGACAGGTAACTGGGGTGTTTATGCTCAAAATGCAGATACAGCTGGGCATATCTTTGGGACATCTCAAGGTGCAGGGACTGCAATTCTGACTTTCTTGGGTGGCTTCCATCCCCAAACACAGTCGCTGTGGCTGACCGATATGGCTCACCACCACTTGGCGATCGCTGTTATCTTCATCATTGCCGGACACCAGTACCGGACTAACTTCGGGATTGGTCACAGCATCAAAGAGATGCTCAACGCCAAAAATTTCTTTGGCGTCCAAACTGAAGGACAGTTTAACCTGCCACACCAAGGGTTATACGACACCTACAACAACTCGCTGCATTTTCAGTTGTCTATACACTTGGCAGCTCTAGGCACGGCGGCGTCTTTGGTAGCGCAGCATATGTACTCGCTACCTCCCTATGCCTTCATGGCCAAGGACTACACAACACAAGCAGCGCTATACACCCATCACCAGTACATTGCTGGCTTCCTGATGATTGGTGCGTTTGCTCATGCCGGCATTTTCTGGGTACGGGATTACGACCCAGAGCAAAACAAAGGCAACGTACTCGATCGCGTGCTGAAGCACAAAGAAGCGATTATCTCTCACTTGAGTTGGGTATCGCTGTTCTTAGGCTTCCACACCCTTGGGCTATACGTCCACAACGATGTTGTGGTTGCTTTTGGTACACCTGAAAAGCAAATCCTGATTGAGCCGGTATTTGCTCAATTTGTTCAATCTGCTCATGGTAAAGCTCTGTATGGAATGAACGCTTTGCTATCTAACTCAGATAGTATTGCCTACACAGCTTGGCCAAACTACGGTAACGTCTGGTTATCAGGCTGGCTGGATGCCATTAACTCCGGCACTAACTCTTTATTCTTGACCATCGGGCCTGGTGATTTCTTGGTACACCATGCGATCGCTCTGGGTCTGCACACCACCACCCTGATTTGCGTCAAGGGTGCGTTGGATGCTCGTGGTACTAAGCTGATGCCCGATAAAAAGGACTTCGGCTACACCTTCCCCTGTGATGGTCCTGGTCGTGGTGGTACTTGCCAAACTTCGTCTTGGGAGCAGACTTTCTACCTCGCCTTTTTCTGGATGCTCAACCTCCTTGGCTGGACTACCTTTTACTGGCACTGGAAGCATCTAGGTATTTGGCAAGGTAACGTAGCTCAGTTCAACGAGAACTCTACTTACCTCATGGGTTGGTTCCGTGACTACTTGTGGGCTAACTCCGCTCAGTTAATTAATGGATACAACCCCTACGGTACAAGTAATTTGTCTGTATGGGCTTGGATGTTCCTGTTCGGACACCTGGTTTGGGCAACCGGGTTCATGTTCCTAATTAGCTGGCGTGGATATTGGCAAGAGTTGATTGAAACTCTAGTATGGGCACACGAGCGTACTCCACTGGCTAACCTGGTTCGTTGGAAGGATAAACCTGTTGCTTTATCCATCGTTCAAGGTTGGTTGGTTGGTCTAACTCACTTCGCAGTTGGCTACATCCTTACCTTTGCAGCATTCCTCATAGCATCAACCGCTGGTAAATTTGGCTAAAAATTTTTGATATCCTCTGACCTTTAGCAATTTCCCCCTCTATACCTTCAGGTGAGAGGGGGATTTTTATATTTCTATATCAATATCTGGGGAAGGAAGAGGCTGGGTAAAGTCGAGCATTCAGCTTGATATATTTTTCTGTGTGTTTGATATCGCAGTGTTCCAAAAAGACTTGAATTTCTCTGGTGCTGTAAAGAATGGCACGCTTGTGCGCGTTATTTATTGAGGCAAGCTCTTTGAGCAGGGGGAGCGGGGGGGGTGCTGGGGGAGACAAAGAAATAAATGTATTCAAAGTTATTGCAGTAGTAAGAGATACTGTCAATTACTCTTTACTCTCTCAGCCTCCCCAGGCTAAAGAGCTTATCTTCGTGACATTCTTTCCTGGTAGTGATTGACCTGGGTGTGAGGAGTTAAGCATCGAATAATACATTTATCTCTTGAGGCAGAAGCCTTGAATATGAAAAAGCTTTTACCTTAACTACATTAAGAAAAAGTTATTGAATAGCTCACTTTTGTTTAAAATCATCAGTGCGCCATTAACATTTATCTTGATCCTGTCTTTTAGCGTCAGGAGCATACTTGCAAAACCCAGAGCGTATTCAAGTCGGAGACGAAGTACTGATTTTAAAACCTAACTATGTAGCGGGAAAATATGGCGTAGTTCTTGGTCGAGAGTCACGCTCAGATAGTCAAGCAAGCCTGCGCTGGCTGATTCAAGTGGTAGATTCGGATTCGTCCATTATTGTAGTGTCGCTCACAAAAGATGAGTTTATCTTGAGCAGTCCAGAATCAGACTGACTTCAGTATCGTACTGGTGGCTCGTTATCGTACATTCAAGGGTTTAGGGACTTCCAAGTAAAAAAATATTCCATCGCTTTGATGGCACTTGTGCAGGAGAGAAGTGACGGGTAGGCAGGGGTCTCCCCAAGTGAAGCAACTTCGGAGAGCAGGGGGAGGGAAAGCCGTTTTGAAGGAGTAAAATTGGATAATTTATTTTTTGGAGTTCCCTTAAATCCCCGACTAAAAATGTCTTTAATTTTGAATTTTGAATTGTTAATACTATGTTGCGATCAGACAGATTCGGATTCCCTCCCCTCTGCTCCCCTGCTCCCCTGCTGCCCTAATTTACTATCTTTGAATGCAACTCGGTATAAGTATCGCTTTCCAAGTATATCTTTAAGCAATTAGCCATAACTTGGACGTGAGGGGGGAAGTTCATTGTAATGTGATTGCCTGGAACTTCGTGGATTTCTAGTCCTTCGATTGCCAAATTTTGCCAGCCAAGTTCTGGGTTTTGGGGGTTGAAGGAGTCGCGATCGCTTGCTCGGAAAAAGATAACCCGACCTGGATAAGCTTGCGGGACATAACTTCTCATCGCTTTAATGTTGCTTCTAAACAGATGGTAGTAGTGGCGCAGTTCACTTATATCTAAGTCAGCAGGCATTCTCAAAGCAGTTTTTCCTTGCTCCAAAAAGTAGCGCAGCCGTTCGTCAGCGCTCAGTTGCTCTAGGGAATCCGAGGCGATCGCAACGTTAGCACCAACATCCAACAAGTAAGCCATGATTTTGAGTTCGTCATCTTCTATGTTTTCTGAAGGCATATGACCAGGGCCAGGAGTATCGATAAGAGCCAGTAAAGCAACTTTTTCCCCAACTGCTTGGAGTTGCTGCGCCATCTCGTAGGCAATCATACCCCCAAAAGAAGCGCCTCCCAGAAAATATGGCCCTTGCGATTGAACGATACGCACCGCTTTTAAATAATGAGCTGCCATTTCCTCAACCTGAGTTAAATTGTGGCTTTCCCCTGCCGTATTTTCGGACTGTAAACCATAAACTGGTTGATCTGAGCCGAGATAATGTGCTAAATCACGGTACTGGTAGACGTGTCCGCCAGCAGCGTGTACCAAGAACAGAGGGGTCTGTAAGTTTCCGGCTTGAATTTTTACCAGCGACGATGGGAGTGTTTTAGTAATAGATGGCGAGTGGGTTGTTTCTATTAATTTTATTAACGCGGCAATTGTTGGGGCGTCGATTAAACTATGAGGAGACAGTTTTGTTTGAGTAGCTTCACTGACCTTGCCAAGGAGATGAACGGCTAGTAAAGAATCTCCCCCCAGTTCAAAGAAGTCATCGCCAATGCCGACTGGCTCGACACCCAAACATTTTTGCCAGATATCTGCAATAGTCTGTTCTAAGCCATTGCGCGGGGCAACATAAGCATTGCTTAGTTCCGGTCGAGAGTGGAGCTGTTTTGAAGGGTTGTAATTTACAAGCAATGGTTGAGATACAAAATGCTGCTGGAAGCGGGCGATAAAATCTTGAGTTGAGACTAAAACTTGGGGTAGAGCGATCGCTAGAATGCGACTAAATGCCTCGGTTCCCTCAGACGGTAATATTCCGTGTTTCAAACTTTCTTCGCGCCATTTCTTGAGTTCTGCTGGCACAATTGCATTGGCTGCTTGTCCAACCTCTTGCCAGCTATCCCAGTTAATTGCAACGGTGAACCTGTTAGAACGAGTGGTATTGTATTGAGCAAAGGCATCTAGAAAAGCATTCGCACCACAATGGTCTACTACTCCAGGAAACGGTAGAAATGAATTGAGAGAAGAACAAAGTACAAAGAAATCTAAATTCAAATTTTTGAGGAGAGTATCCAGTACCAAAGTTCCTTGCAGTTTAGGTGCGAGAAGACTAGCTGAGGTTTCTGGCGTTTTCATTTGAATTGTGCCTGCTGGTGAAATTCCGGCGGCGTGGATAACACCGTGAATTGAACCAAAGCGATCGCCAATTTCACAAATAACCGCTTGCATTTGTTCAAGGTTGGCAACATCGGCACACGCAACTATGACTTCTGCACCTAATGCTTCCATATCCTGAAATTTGCGAATTTTGACGCTGGTACTATCCTGTTCGTCATGAGAGGTCAGCCATTGTTCCCACTCGGATTTTTTGGGAAACGGCGATCGCCCAACTAATACTAATTTTGCCTGTACTGTTTTTGCGAGATATTCTGCCAAAACTAAGCCAATACCGCCTAATCCACCTGTAATTAGATAAACTCCGCCATTTTTTAACCGAGGTCTTGCTTTCTCAGTTTTATCTAATCGGACGGGTGCAAAGGTTTGTAGCCAACGATGATTACCACGATAGGCGATCGCAATATCTGAGGTTTGAATGGTTATTTCTGTAAGCAAATTGCTAATTAACTTCTCTTCTTGCTGAGTTCCAGGTTCGGGCAGAACTATATCAATGCTGCGACAAGAGATATTGAGGTATTCTTGGGGAATAACTTTACATGGGCCGAGTAGGGTTGCTTTCTCCGGGCATAGATTTTCTTCACCTGTCACTTCTTGCAGGTTGTTAGAAATGACAGCAATTTTTAGGCGATTGCCTCCGGCACTGCGCTCCGCGCAATCGCTGAGATTTTGTTTCCCTATTGCCTGTGCTAAAAAGAACAAGCTCCAAAAACCTAAATTTTGCAACTTTTCTACTTGCTCAAATCTCGTTTTTGACGACTCGTTAGGCGTAACACTCCACAAATGCACAATAGTTTGCGGCATCTTGTTGAGTGCGTACAGTTCTTTTAACAAAGCATCATAGTCTTGGAGTTGTGAGGGATTGATCGTATAAATATTGTTGCCCTCGCTACTAAAATATTTGCCTATACTGACAGTAATCACATCTTGACTTGCGAGTTTTAGTTGGTTGACGATGCGATCGCCTAAACCGCACTCATCTAAAAACACCAACCAACAGGAACCTTCTTTAGTACCGTCAGTATTTTGCACCGGAATCGGTGAACGTTGCCAAGAGGGAATATAGAACCAGTCAGCAATATCTGATTGTTTGGTCAAAGAGTTAGCAGCCTCAGTCTGCGCCCAGTCCATACCAGATACCGCTTGCGGTTCAATCCAGTAACGCTGACGTTCAAAGGGATAGGTTGGTAACGGCACACGATAGCGTTGTTCGCCAGTATAAAACTCTGACCAATCAATTTCTACACCTGCTAGCCAAAGTCGTCCTAGAGTATTTAACAAAAATGCCACATCTGATTGTTCTTCTTGGGGATGGCGCAAGGAAGAAAGGATGACCGCCCCTGCATCTTTATCGGGATGCTGTTTAGCGAGTGTCATCAGCGTTCGGCCCGGCCCAACTTCTAAGAGAATTCTATTTGGGTCTTGCATCAACTGTTGCACACCATCAGCAAAGCGTACTGTCTGACGTAGGTGTTGTGCCCAATAGTTGGGATTGGTAGCTTCTGCGGCGGTAATCCAAGTGCCGGTAACGTTGGAGATATAGGGAGTTTGTGGGGGGTTCAGCTTTACTTTCTTAACCCGCTCAATGAAAGGTTCTAAAATAGGTTCCATCATTTGCGAATGGAACGCATGGGAAGTATGCAAGCGACGACTTTCTGGTAACTGCTGTTCTAAAGCATCTATCTCTGCAATTGTACCTGCAATGACGCAACTCGAAGGTGCATTGATGACTGCCAGAGAAAGATGTTCGTTGAGGTGCGATCGCACTTCTGTTTCTTTTAAAGGTACGGCTAACATGGCTCCCGGAGGCATTTGCTGCATCAACCGCCCCCGTGCTGCAACCAATGACAAGGCATCTTCCAAAGAGAATACACCAGCAATACACGCTGCAACATATTCGCCAATACTATGCCCAATTGTCGCTTGAGGACGCACGCCCCAAGACATCC
The DNA here is from genome assembly GCF_059505145.1 of Mojavia sp. Lineage (NCBI taxonomy): Bacteria > Bacillati > Cyanobacteriota > Cyanophyceae > Nostocales > Nostocaceae > Mojavia > Mojavia sp. The sequence goes on along the minus strand of NZ_JCACKA010000036.1, from coordinate 165,375 downwards.
ATAATTGTGCTAAAGCGTACTCAATGACAAACAGTGCTGGCTGTGTAATTGCTGTTTGCTTTAATTGCTGTGCGGCAATTTCTGCTTGTTCTTCGCTAGGATACAGAACATCACGCAAATCTATTCCTAAATCAGGTTTGAGGAATTCCGAGCATTTATCGATTTGTTCACGAAATGTCGATTCAACCTGATAAAGTTCCAACGCCATATTCACGTATTGGGAACCTTGGCCAGAAAACATGAATGTGATTGGCCGTTGTTTGGATTCTTGAGTATTTGTCAAAACTCGCTTCGGATCGAGGCTAGAAAGTACTGTAACAGCGTCTTCAGAATCGCTACAAACAACTATCCGGCGATGACTAAAAGCCTTGCGACCTACAGCAAGCGTGTAGGCAACATCAGCCAAGTTGAGTTCGGGATGCTGTTTTAAATGTGCAATTAAATTGTGTGTGGCTGTATCAAGTGCAGATTCAGATTTGGCTGAAACTATCAACAACTGATAATTTCTCCCCTGCTCCTCTGCTCCCCTGCCCCCTTGCCCTCTTAAAGATGGTGCTTCTTCTAAAACAACGTGGGCATTCGTACCCCCAATCCCAAACGAACTGACTCCAGCACGGCGAGGACTGCCATTTTTTTGCCATGCAGTCAGTTTTGTATTCACATAAAAAGGACTATTGGCAAAATCAATTTTGGGATTTGGGGTTTCAAAGTGCAAACTGGGTGGTAGAGACTGGTGCTTAAGTGCCTGAACAGTTTTGATTAAACCTGTAACCCCAGCTGCTGTATCCAAGTGTCCGATATTTGTTTTCACCGAACCAATAGCACAAAAATTCTTTTTCTGGGTGCTAGCGTGAAAAGCTTTCGTGAGTGCGGCAATTTCAATGGGGTCACCTAATGGTGTTCCCGTACCGTGTGCTTCGATATAAGTAACGCTTTCTGGATCAACTTCCGCCATTGCCAAGGCTTGAGCAATCACTTCTGCTTGTCCGTCTACACTGGGAGCGGTGTAACCTACTTTCATAGCTCCGTCATTGTTGAGAGCAAAACCTTTGATGACAGCATGGATAGTATCCCCATCTGCGATCGCATCTTCTAATCGCTTTAAAACGACAATTCCGACTCCACTTCCCGCCAAGGTTCCCTTCGCTTGAGCATCAAAAGCCCGACAATGACCGTCCGGCGAAAAAATCATGCCTTCTTGGTACAAATACCCCGTTTTTTGCGGCAAGCTAATCGAAACTCCTCCTGCCAAAGCCATGTCGCATTGATAGTTCAGCAAGCTTTGGCAAGCCATACAAATAGCGACTAACGAAGTCGAGCAAGCTGTTTGAATATTAACGCTCGGCCCTTTGAGGTTGAGTTTATATGAAACACGAGTGGGCAAGAAATCTTTATCGTTGGCAATTATGATTTGATAAGCGCCAGCCGAACGAGCAAACTCAGATGCCCAAAGATTATTCAATAAGTAGGCACTCATCCCCACCCCCGCATACACTCCAATTGCACCTGTGTATGTTTCTGGGTTGTAACCCGCATTTTCCAGCGCTTCCCAAGCAGATTCTAAAAATAAGCGATGTTGTGGATCGGTAATGGTGGCTTCTTTGGGACTAAAGCCAAAGAAAGCAGCATCAAATAACTCGACATCTTCTAAAACTGCTTTGGCTTTAACATAGTCAGGGTTACGAACTACGGCTGGTTCGATGCCATTCGATTCTAATTCTTGCTCCGAGAAGAACGAAATGGACTCTACGCCATCCTTAAGATTCTGCCAAAATTTCTCCACATTTTTGGCTCCTGGAAATCTCCCAGCTAGTCCAACAATGGCAATTCCTTCTAAGCCGACGCTAGTTTGTAAACTATCCATTGTGTTGCTTCCTTTGCATTCTTTGCTTTTGTAGATGCAGGGCTTGTTTTTGCTTGTTGGCGCGTTCGCGGCTTTGTGTAAATCCGGGTTGTACTTCGTCCTGACTCAAGTGTTTAGCCAAACTACTGATAGTGGGATATTGAAACAATTCCACCATTGAGATGTCTTGCTGCAACACGTCGCGCAACTGGCCGTGAACTTGTGCCATACGCAGAGAATGACCGCCTAAGTCGAAGAAATTATCGTGCAAACCAACTTTTTCCACTTGCAAGACTCGTTGCCAAACCGAAGCGATCGCTTGCTCTATCTCTGTTTGGGGTGCAACATAGCTGCTGTCTAGTTGCGATCGCAGAGCCTCCGGTGCGGGCAATCCCTTGCGATCCACCTTGCCATTCGGAGTTTGAGGTAAGGCATCGAGAAACACAAAGCTAGAAGGCACCATATAGTCGGGTAACTTTTCTTTGAGAAAGCTTCGCAAGCTTTCAACAGCCGTGCGTTGCAAAACTTTTAAAAAGCCTCCAATTTTGAAGAGATACTCAACACTTTTATTCAAAACCGCTTGCTCGGATGGCGTAATCTGAAATTGAATCCCAACTCGTTTTCCTTGCTGCCAAGCAATTTTTCCAGTAAACCACTGAGCTTCACTCGAACCTGGTAGTGTAAGGTACAAGCGGAGGTGTTGAGCGATACCTGCCATCTCTGGCATTCCTACCAAACAAGCGCCTCCAACGGAGATATCCTCAGTTTGGAGTTTCACTGTCCCGTAGCCGTTCAATTCTGCCAAACACTCGCTTTCATAAGGCACCCGATTCGGTTTTTGCTTCGAGACTATATAAGCAACCAGCCGCTTGTCACCTGATGTGTCCTCTCGTGCTATAGCGATCGCTTCCCGTACATCTGGGTGCTGGCTCAAAACCGCCTCAATTTCTCCCAGTTCAATACGGAAACCGCGAATTTTTACTTGATTATCAATGCGTCCAAGGTATTCGATATTACCATCAGCAAGATAACGAGCCAAGTCTCCAGTTTTGTACAGACGCTCCTCTGAGCTCTGAGTGCCCAATGCCCTCTGCCCAATGCCCTTTGACTTGAAAATAAACTTCTCAGCGGTCAGTTCCGTTCGGTTAAGGTAGCCGCGTGCTAAACCGACTCCGGCAATATATAGTTCACCAGGAACGCCGAGCGGGACAGGCTGTAGATGAGCGTCAAGTATATAAACTTGCGTATTCGCAATTGGATAACCGATAGGTAATTTCTTGTGGCCTGGAGTACATTCAGCAACAGTGGCACAGACAGTACTTTCTGTTGGGCCATAAGCATTGAAGAACCGACGACCAGGTGCCCAACGTTTCACTAGTTCGGGAGGACAAGCTTCTCCAGCGACAATAATTGTCTGCAAATCGGGAAGTTCCTCTGCTGGCAAAACTGCTAGTGCTGAGGGAGGCAAGGTAACAATTGCGATCTGCTGGTCGCGCAACAACTCAAGCAAAGTAGTACCTGGAAGCAAGTCGTCCCGTTGGGCAAGGACAAGGGTTGCTCCAGCGAACCAAGCCATGACAATTTCCCAAATAGAAGCATCAAAACTGAGGGATGCAAATTGCAAAACACGGTTGTCTGGCTGCACGTTGAAAAGCTGTTGCTGTGCTGTAGCTAGATTGCACAGACCGCGATGTGTAAGTAAGACACCTTTAGGTCTACCTGTAGACCCAGAGGTGTAGATTGTATAAGCTAGATTGTCAGAGGTGACGCCAGAAACAGGGTTTTCCTCACCGCAGGTATCCGTTTCCCACTTGTCTAGATAGACGATGGTTGTCTTTTGTAATGATTCGTTGTGTGTCTGGTCAATGCCTAATGACTGCTGAGTTAGCAGCACGGGAACTTGAGCATCCTCTAACATAAATGCCAAACGCTCGGCAGGGTAACTAGGATCGAGTGGCAAGTATGCACCACCTGCTTTGAGAATGCCTAATATACCGATGAGAGTTTCTAGCGATCGCTCAACGCAAATCCCCACCAGTACTTCTGGCCCGACACCGAGGGTTTGTAGGTAATGCGCTAGTTGATTAGCTTTGGCATTGAGTTCTCGGTAGGTAAGCTGCTGATCTGCAAAAACTACTGCTACAGCATTGGGTGTTTTCTCCACCTGCGCTTCAAATAACTGATGAATGCAGGCGTTCTGAGGATAATCAGCTTCGGTGTGATTCCACAACTGCATCTGCTGCCACTCTGGTTGAGTCAGCAACGGTAACGCACCAATGGACTGGTCTGGATTAGCAAGGATACCTTCGAGTAAGGTTTGGAAATGCCCGACCATACGAGCGATTGCATCCGTTTCAAACAAATCGGTGCTATATTCAAACGCGCAGATGAAACCTTCTGCTCTTTCTTGTAATGTCAATGTCAAATCAAATTTTGCTGTGCCCGTATCCATATCTAGGAGGCTGTAACTCCACGGTGGAGTCAGGCCTGGCATGGGGGGTGCAATAGCAAAAGCTACTTGGAACAGAGGATTACGACTCAGTTCACGTTCGGGTTGCAGCGCTTCTACCAGTTTCTCGAAAGGCACATCTTGGTGAGCGTCGGCTTCTAGAGTCACTTCCCGCACTCTAGCCAGCAATTGCCGGAACGTCGGATTGCCAGACAGGTCAGTTCGCAACACTAAAGTATTGACAAAAAAGCCCATTAACCCCTCTAGCTCGGGACGTTGGCGATTGGCAATAGGCGAACCGACTAAAATATCTTCCTGTCCTGTGTAGCGGTAGAGTAAGGTTTTGAACACTGCTAACAGTGTCATAAACACAGTGACGTTTTCCTGACGGGCGAAAGTCTTCAGCGCCTCGCTAAGGGTTGAGGATAGGGCAAAGGGTTGTCGCGCCCCTTGGAAAGACTGGACGGCGGGCCGTGGTCTGTCGGTTGGGAGTTGTAGCACGGGCAAAGAACCGCCGAGTTGCCGCTGCCAGTAAGCGAATTTGCTTTTTAGAAGCTCACCTTGCAACCACTCTTGCTGCCAAAGGGCAAAGTCAGCGTACTGGATGGGAAGTTCGCTAAGAGGTGAAGGATTGCCCTGTGAGAAAGCATGGTAAAGAACCATTAATTCCTGCATGAGTACGCCAAACGACCACCCGTCTGAGATAATGTGGTGTACCGTTACTATAAAGGTGTACTCCTGTTCGGCAAGGCGCAAAAGCGTGACGCGCAGCAGCGGCCCTTGAGCTAAATTAAACGGTCGTTGAGCTTCTGCGGTTGCCACTCTTTCGACTTCAAGTTGGCGGTTTGGTTCGCTTAAGTGGTTGAGGTTTATTTCTTGCAATAAGTAGTAATGCCGCAGGGTAAAATTTTCTTCCACCGAAGCAACAGCTTGTACGGGTTGTCCGTCGACGATTGCAAAGGTTGTTCGCAGAATTTCGTGGCGACGAACGATTTCGTTAAAACTCTTCTCTAGCGCCACCCGATCTAAGCGTCCGTGAAATTGTACAGCACCGGGAATGTTGTAAATAGGACTGTTGGGAATTAATTGGTCAAGAAACCATAACCGTTGCTGAGAAAAAGAGAGAGGAAAGACAAAGACTTCCTCATCAGCAGCTAAAGAATTTCCAACAGCCTCTAAGGAATTGGTAGGAAGTTTTTGTATCATTTTTTTATCCTTTATTGTTCGCAACCCAAGCCATCTGTCCCTTTGTTGAGAGCAGAGCGCTTCATACGATAAGCAGCGCGAGAAACTGATGTAATGGTGGGTTCTGGATCTGTTGCCGGAGTATCTTGAAGTTGGGCGAGTGCTTCTGCGAGTTCCGCCACTGTCGGAGACTCAAACATCAGGCGTAAGGGCAATTCCACCTGGAAAAGACCGCGCAACCGAGAGATTACCTGTGTTGCCAAGAGCGAGTGTCCCCCCAAATCTAAGAAGTTGTTGTGGATGCCGATGCGATCGCATCTGAGGACTTCAGCCCAAACACCAGCAATAGTTTGCTCTATAGCATTACGAGGCGCAGCAAATCCTGCTTCTAATTCTGACTTGGCTGGTGGCGCTACGCTTGCCGAACGTTGCTGCAAGGCACGCCGATCAACTTTGCCGCTTGGAGTAAGAGGCAAAGCATCCAGCAGGATAAAACTCGTAGGAACCATGTAGTCGGGTAACTTCTGCTTGAGAAAATTCCGTAAGTTAGCACTAACCGTGCGCTGCCAAACTTTTAAAAAGCCTTGGGTTTCGAGAAGATAGTGAACACCTTGCTCCCACAACTCTTGCAGGTCACGTGTAAGGTCGAGTTGAATTCCGGCTCGATTTTCTTGTTGCCAAGCTATACTCCCCAACAGCCATCGTTCCTCATTGGAACCTGGTAATTGCAAGCGCAGACGGACTGGTTGTCCCGGTTCAATATCACTGACGCCGACCAAACATACTCCACTGATAGAGATGTCGTCAGTTTCTAAGATAGCTGTTCGCTTACCAGTAAATTCCACCGGACAGGCAACTTGATAAGGAACTCGTTCTGGATAATGGGTATTAACAACGTAAGCCACCAGGCGCTTGTCACTCGCTACATCTTCTTGTACAACAACTACTGCTTCCCGCACATCTGGGTGCTGACTCAACACCGCCTCAATTTCGCCCAATTCGATACGGAACCCACGCAATTTCACCTGATGGTCGAGGCGTCCGAGGTATTCAATACTGCCATCAGGAAGGTAGCGAGCCAAGTCGCCAGTTTTATACAAACGCTCTTGTGAGTGCTGAGTGCTGAGGAGCCAGTGCGTTGCGCGGGGAACCCGCGTTGAAGCAACTGGCGTTGCTGAGTGAGATTTCAAAATAAACTTCTTAGCGGTCAGTTCTGGTCTGTTGAGGTAGCCTCGCCCGACACCAACTCCTCCAATGTAAAGTTCTCCAGGCACGCCAACGGGTACAGGTTGTAAATGGGAATCTAACAGGTAGATTTGTGTATTGCTGATCGGGCGACCGATGGGAACGGTTGATAAATTGCTATCTCGCTGGCATTTCCAAGCAGTAACGTCAATGGCGGCTTCTGTTGGGCCGTAGAGGTTGTGTAATTCGGCATTCAGTACAGCAAAGTAACGTGCTTGTAAACTAACGGGTAGGGCTTCACCGCTACAGATAATACGTTTGATGCAGTTGCAAGTTGTTACTTGTGGCTCTTCTAAGAAGACTTGCAGCATTGAAGGAACAAAGTGCAACGTTGTAATTTGCTGCTGAGTTATGACCTTCACTAAGTAACTGCTATCTTGATGTCCGCCCGGTTGAGCGATAACTAAACGAGCGCCTGTAATTAATGGCCAGAAAAATTCCCAAACCGATACGTCAAAACTGAAAGGTGTTTTTTGCAACACGCGATCGCTTTCTATTAATTGATAAGCTTCCTGCATCCACAACAAGCGATTGCAAATTCCTCGATGAGTATTCATCGCCCCTTTTGGCTTTCCGGTTGACCCAGAGGTGTAAATTACATACGCTAGGTTTTCGGCGTTAACTTCGCTATGGGGATTTTCTTCACTACATTGGGCAATGATTGACCAGTCGGTATCCAAGCAAATAACTTGTGCTTGGTGAGGTGGAAGAGAGACAACTAACTGCGACTGAGTAAGCAGAATGGGGACTTGGGCATCTTCGAGCATGAAAGCTAAACGTTCTTTAGGATAGCCCGGATCGAAGGGAACGTAAGCACCACCAGCTTTCAATATTCCTAGCAGTCCCACGACCATCTCTAAGGAACGTTCCATGCAAATACCAACTAGCACCTCAGACCCTACGCCTTGTGCTTTTAGGTGATGGGCGAGTTGATTGGCACGTTGGTTTAGTTCGTGGTAGGTAAGAGTAGGCTTGACACCTTCTAACCCATCAAAGATAACTGCAACAGCATCGGGAGAGCGTTCTACCTGCTGTGCAAATAATTGATGCAAACATACATTTAGAGGATAGTCTGCTTGGGTGTCATTCCACGCCTGCAACTGCTGCTTTTCTGGCTCAGTTAACAGAGGTAATTCTGAGAGTTTTTGTGTTGGATTTGCAACAACCGCTTCTAATACAGTTTGGAAATGCCCGACTAAGCGCACAATAGTCGCTGTATCAAATAAGTCAGTATTATATTCAAAGTAGCCCACTAAACCTTCCGGGCGATCGTCGAGCGAGAGCGTCATATCCATATTTGACGTTCCCGTATCCACAATTAAAGGACGCAAACTCCATCCAGAATCTAATACTGGTGTTGGCGGTTCCAGAACGAATAGCACTTGAAATAAGGGCTGATGACCGAGATGGCGTTCTGGTCGCAAGACTTCAACTAACTTTTGGAAGGGTACATCTTGATTGGCGTAAGCGCCTAAGGTAACTTCCCGCACTCGTCCCAACAGTTCTTGGAAACTGGGATTGCCGGAAAGGTCTGTCCGCAACACTAAGTTATTAATTAAAAACCCAATCAACCCAGCAATTTCGGGGCGATTCGATCCGGAAATTACCGCCCCTACAGAGATATCATCTTGTCGGGCATAACGTGCTAGTACCGTTTTGAATGCGGCTAGCAAGATCATAAACAGGGTAACTCCCTCACGGCTACTAAGCGCCTTCAGATCGTCTGCCAAACTTTTAGGCAATTTTAGCGAATGCCTTGACCCTCGGAAAGTTTCCATTGCCGGACGCGGACGGTCTGTTGGCAATTGCAGCATCGAAAGATTGGCAAGGTGCTTTTCCCAGTAAGCCAGTTGGGGCGCGAGAACTTCTGCTTGCAACCATTGCCGTTGCCAGTAAGCAAAGTCTGCATATTGAATTGATAATTCTGGTAACGGCGAAGGTTTGCTTTCACAAAAAGCTTCATAAAGTACCGCTAATTCTTGCAAAAAGACGTTGTACAGGGAAATGCCATCAAAGATGAGATGGTGCATCGTCATGTACAAACGATAATCTGTCTCAGTGAGCCTTACTAAAATCGCTCGCAGCAGAGGTAATTGAGTTAAGTCAAAGGGTTGCTGCGCCTGAACGCTTGCAAGTCGCAACGCTTCGGCTTCTCGTTCGGCTGTGGGAAGCGCTTGCAAATCTATAACAGGCAAAGAAATATAAGGAGCAGGATGGATTGCTTGAACGGGTTGTCCATCGACCATTTCAAACGTCGTGCGCCAAATTTCGTGCCGCCGGATAATTTCGTTAAAGCTTTGCTCTAGGGCAGTTGCATTCTGTAATCCAGGGAGGCGAAAATCCGCAGACTGGTTAGATAAGGCAGTACCGGGAATCAATTGTTCAAAGAACCACAAGCGCTGTTGCGAAAACGAAAGCGGTAAGTTTTGATTCCGAGGAATAGGAACAATGGGAGGTGCTTGCAGCCCAGGTTTTTCTTGGCTGCTTTCTATTTGCTGGGCGAGTTGGGCAATAGTGGGCGAGTCGAACAGCGATCGCATAGGCAAATCTACCTGATAGCTGTCGCGGATGCGGGAAACTACCTGAATGGCGAGTAAGGACTGTCCGCCCAATTCTAAGAAGTTGTCTTGAATGCCGACTCGTTCTAGTCCCAGCACTTCTGCCCAAATTTCTGCCAGTCCTGTTTCTAAGGGCGTGCGCGGCGAGACAAAGTTTTCTGCTAGTTCCGGTCGAGTTCCATCGGGGGCTGGTAATGCTTTGCGATCAACTTTACCGTTGGGCGTAATCGGGAGGGCATCCAACAAAAGAAAGCGATCGGGCACCATATAGTCAGGTAACTTTTCTTGCAAGTAACTCCGCAGTTGCGGAATCAGCTTGCGAGCCAGTTTACTTTTAAGGGGATTGTTGGCGTAAGCGCTCCAAGGTTGGGGATGAAAGGTTTGAGAATGGGCATGGGGCATCGGGGAGCCAGTGCGTTGGTGAGGCAGTCCGGTCTTGGGGGTTTCCCCCAGGAGGAACTGCCGAAAGGGTTTCCCGACTTGAGGCAACTGGCGTGATTGGGCATTGGTAACTCCTTCCTCATGCCCAAAAACTCTATCTCCTTGTGGTTGGAGTTTTTCATTAGGACTGCCTTCTTTGTAGACGAGGGGTGGGATATCTCGCCGCTGAAACACCACGTCGTAACAACCTGCAACATCAGACCAGATGATATCGATGTTGTACGGTAGGTCTTCGCTGAATGCCCACAGTTCCTCTGGATCTATTCCCCATCCTTGCAAAGTTGGCAATATCTGGGTGCGAAACTCATCGACTGTCTCAACACCATCGCTATTTGCCAACCATTCTAGAGTCTTGACTTCTGTGGATAAACGTGCATCAGGAACTTGTCGCAGTCCCAATATCTCTGGCTGGGTTTCGGTGAGGTGTTGGCGGAGTGCTGGTAACGTGAGTTCCTGCTGCTGCCAGTCTAACCAGGTGATATCGCCTGAAGAACTAACTTCGCTACCGATGTGGAGGGTGACATCGTAGCGGAAGCGAGTTAATTCATTGTGATGGACACCGCGTTTGAGTTGAATTTGAACACGGCCAATTTGAGGAAAGTGCTGTTGCAAGGCGAGGAAAAAGCCAGGATCAATAACAAGTTCTTCCTCTTGGGCAAAGCGCGATCGCACTCGTTCTTGTAATTGTGTTCGTGTTAGCGAATCGGGAGCTTGATATAGTTGCACAGAGGCATGATACGCTTCCAACAACGGCAAACTACGGACATCGCCTACAAAAATACGACCGCCCGGTTTCACCGCCTTGACTGCCCCTGCCATTACTTGCACCATATAGTCGATGCTGGGGAAGTTTTGGCTAACTGAGTTCAAAATCACCGTGTCAAAGCTGGCTGGTTCAATACCTGCAAAGTTATCAGCCGTGCGGTGTCCTAACTTGATTTGCGGTAACTTTTGGTCAAATCGCTGTAATTGTTGCTGGAGATATTGCAGCACTTGTTGAGAAAAATCAGTTCCCCAATAAAGGCTGCACTGCGGTGCAATGCGGAACATTAACATTCCCGTTCCACAACCAAGTTCTAAAACCTGCTTGGGTTGCAAAGATTGAATTCGCGCCACAGTTTGTTCAACCCATTCGCGCATTTGGGCTTCTGGGATAGGTAAACCTGTGTAGCTGCTATTCCATCCAGCAAAATTGAATGTATGATCGCGATCGCCAGAGGTTTGTTTGTAAGTTTCATTAGAAACGCTTTGCCATTGCGAGATAAACTCAGCTTGTAAATCGGCAACTTGTTCCGGTTCGCCTTCGTATTCAGGATTTTGAACAACATAAGCGATTAAGCGGTTCTGTCCCGGTACGTCTTCGCGTGCCATCACGACTGCTTGCTGCACACCTGGGTGATGTCCGATTACCGCTTCAATTTCACCAAGTTCGATTCTATAACCGCGAACTTTCACTTGTTCATCAATGCGTCCCAAAAACTCCAAGCTACCATCAGGGAGGTAACGAGCTAAGTCGCCAGTTTTATATAGTCTGGTGACTGGTGACTGGTGACTGGGGATTGGGAAATTCTCCTCTGCTCCTCTGCCCTCTGCCTTCTTCAAAATAAACTTCTCTGCCGTCAATTCCGGTCGGTTGAGATAGCCTCTTGCTAAACCCAACCCGCCGATGTATATTTCGCCAGGTACACCGACAGGTACAGGCTTTAACTGTTCGTCTAATAAATAAACTTGCTTGTTAGCAATCGGATAGCCGATAGGAGGTTTTTTAATATTGGGGGTGCATTCAGCAATTGTCGCGCAAACAGTTACTTCTGTTGGGCCGTAGGCGTTGAAGAAGCGGCGACCAGGTGCCCAACGGTTAATCAGTTCGGGGGGACAGGCTTCGCCAGCAACAATGAGCGATCGCAAATCGGGTAATTCTTGTACGGGTAGAACGGCTAAGGCTGATGGTGGTAGCGTTACTGTTGTAATTCGCTGTTCGCGTAACAGCTTTAGCAAACCCGTTCCTGGCATCAATGAGTCCTGCGTTGCTAAAACTAGTGTTGCGCCTGCTAGCAATGCCATGAAAATTTCTGACACAGAGGCATCGAAGCTAAAGGAAGCAAATTGCAAAATGCGGCTATCTGGTTGTACGTCGAAGATGCGGATCTGTTCTCTGGCTAGGTTGCCAACTCCCGCGTGCGGAACTAAGACACCTTTAGGTTTGCCTGTAGAACCGGAGGTGTAAATCACATAAGCAAGGTTGTCTGAAGTGACTTCACTGGTAAGGTTTTCTGGGCTGTGTTGGGCAATTGCATCCCAATCTGTATCTAAGCAAATAATTCGTGCGTTGTGCGCCGGGAGAGACTCAACCAAACTTTGCTGAGTTAGCAACACTGGTACTTGGGAGTCTTCTAACATGAACGCCAAGCGTTCTTTAGGGTAACTGGGATCTAGAGGAACGTAAGCACCGCCTGCTTTCAAGATGCCTAATATCCCAACAATCATTTCGATTGTACGCTCCAGACAAATACCTACCAGTACTTCTGGCCCTATGCCTAAAGTTTTTAGGTAATGTGCTAGTTGATTGGCACGAGTATTTAACTCTTGGTAGGTGAGGACGCTTTGAAAGGCTTGCTGGTGAGACGGTTGTTCTAAAATTGGTAGCAGGCTAACCTGCTGATTTTCCAACCCCTCAAATACTATCGCTATAGAATCAGGTGATTGCTCCACCTGAACTTCAAATAGCTGGTGGATAGATGCATCTTGAAAGTAACTAAGCATTTAATTCTAGCTTCCCCTGAAAATTGAATAAGCGATTTTGATGCAACTTGATTGTCAAGCAGCTTGCCTTAAGCGAGGTAGCTGAACGATTCTGCTTAAAGCCACAGCAGAGATTTTCCACGTTTATTAATTGTCGTTAGCGATCGCAGTGCTGATTTTCTAATTTTTAGTCTAAAAAAATACTAATGTGAATGAGAAATTTACTTAAAATGTAGTGGCATAGAAAAATCGTCATGTTTAGAGATTTAAGCGGCTTATGACAAGTAAAAGCAAGCTAAAAATATTGTTCCCATGAAATAAACAAAGTTAACAAGCCTAGCCCTCTTCTGTCACTCTCCGAAAACAAAAATCGAAGGCAACTTTTAAAACTCTGACTGGGGTTAGGTTTGTGGCTTTATTTTCTAATATGATGGATATCATCATAGCTTTAGGCTGAAACTCTTGTCTGATAAGGGTTATATCTTTTTATCTAGGGAAAGTGACAGAAGAGGGCTAGGAACTTCCAAGGAATAAAATCACCAACATAAGAATGATAATCATTGTTAGAAAGAAGGAGAAGCAGCCGTCGGCTGCTTCTCCTTCCCTTTTTGTAGTAAATTCGATTGGGAGGAAAAATTTTGGGTGGAGAGGAGTGTTAATAGAATTAACTGATTCAGTCAAAACAGTATTTAAGGAAACAGCAAGGCAACTCAAAAGTTGGCAATTTTCAGAGATAAAAACATTTATTCTGAATCAAGATAATGGTAGAGAGAATAATTCTCGGTTTAAATGTCAGCTTATGATTTTTGTTGAGTAATTTATTCCTTGGAAGTCCCTTAAAAGTGATTTTTGGAGCTTTTTTAGACCTGTGAATTTGTTCAATACCTTTGTTAGACAAGCACCTCCTAAATTACCCTTATTCAAAATACCGTATTTTTAAAAGAGCCGCACCAAATAATTTATCACTCATGTTTAGCAATGGTATCAATAAAACCAGAAAAAGCGGTTATTAAGCGTATATTTACAGCTTATTAATACAAATCAAATGTATATTTAAATACAGAAATAATTTTGTTAATAAAGTTTGTATTTACAACTACCAAGTTATTTAAAATTTTATGTGACTTTGGATAGAAGATATAAAAAAAGAATTACGTTAATCTTTGGAAATATTTGAGCGGAAATTTGAGGATCAAACCTTAAAGACTTGACAAGTTTTAGATTCAGGCATATGGAATGTTTATGAATTAAGATTACGTAAATAAACAAATAAAATTTATGAGTAGTGCGAAAGTAGCTATTGTTATTGTTACCTGGAACAAGCTACGTGATGTTTCCTTGGTGATTGAAGACATTAAGGGACTGAATTTACAGCATTTAGAACTAGATATTTATGTTGTAGATAATGCTTCAACGGATGGTACTCAAAGTTACTTAGAACAGCACTATTCTTTTGTCAAAATTTTGCAAACAGGTAACAATATAGGCGGTTCTGGTGGATTTTCTTACGGTTTAGAATTTGTTAGCAGACTGGAATATGATTACATCTGGCTACTTGATGATGATGTACGTCTAGATTCCCTAGCTTTAATGCCGCTAATTAAAACTTTACAAAATTATCCTGAAGTAGGATTAGTTGGTTCTCAAATTCGGAAATTAAAACAACCAAATTTAATTCAAGAATTAGGTAGCTATATTAATTATAAAAAGGCACATTTGACAACAAATTTTAGTAATTTTAGTCATATTTCAATTGCAGGTTCTTTTCAAGATATATCGTATATTAACGTCGATGTTTGTGCATCTGCGTCATTATTAATACGTAAAGAAATTATCCATAACTTAGGAGTATTTGAAGACTATTTTTTACATTTTGATGATGTAGAGTGGTGTTTGCGAGCCAAGCAAGCTGGTTGGATTGTAGCAGTTAATCCAGCTTCTATCGTTTGGCATGATTCACCTGATTTTAAATGTAGACCCTGGATTAATTATTATGATGAGCGCAATCTCTGTTACTGTTGGCAAAAACATCGACCTGACTTAGTCTTAAAAAGAGTCGTTGTAAGTTTGCCGCGTCTAGTTTATTACGCTGCAACAGGGCGGTACTTTCTAGCTGAACTTTCCCTGACAGGTCTTCAAGACTTCCTTGCAGGTATTCGTGGAAAGATGCCAAGATCACTAAATTATAAACAATATTCTCTAGATGAGATTATTAACCAACCTTCTAAGGTTTTCGTACAATTTAGTGTTTATGAAGATGATTTACAAACTAAAATTTTCACCAAAATGAAGGAAGAGCAAAAACTAACTTTATGCTATCTTCCCCAAACGTTAGAAAAGCGTTTTTGGTTATGGTTATTTGCTTTTTTTTGCAAACCGATAGATGTAGCTTTTATTAATTGTAAACAGCCCAACCTTTATGCATTTAATCTAGCAAAAAAAATTTATTATTTTGCAGGGGATGGTTATATACCAGTTTCAATGAATGTTTTAGCTATTATCCAAGCAGTGGCTCAAACTATCAGTCAAATGTGGCAGATATATTGGCAAGTTCGCAAACTCAAGTTATCAGCAATGCCGAACATGTCGCCAACCTTAGTATCTCCCTTAGTCTCAATTGTAATTTGCACAAGCGATCGCCATCATTTTTTGGAAAAAGCGCTGAAATCTCTCGAACTCATACGCTACCCAGATATTGAAGTGATTGTGATTGATGCCTCATTAACAACACAAACAAGTGAAATAGTTAGTAGCGTAACTAGCAACAATAAGTTGACAGTAAAATTTTTGAGAATTGAGCTTCAAAATATTAGCTATTCCCGCAATCAAGGAATTAAACTAGCATCAGGTTCAATTATTGCTTTTTTTGATGATGATGCAATTCCGCCATCAGTATGGATAGATAAATTGCTATTTACCTATTCGCTACATGGCAACAAATGTGGCGCGGTTGGAGGTACAGTTAGAGACTTAACTCGTGCCGATCATCCCCTACAGTTTCATCGTGGTATTACCAATGTTTTGAGCAAAACAATTGCAATCCGCCCTGCTAATGCTGTTGATTATAATCAAGCATACGGTTTTTGGTTTAATAGTTTAATGGGAACAAATTCATCTTTTAAAAAAGATTTATTAGAGAAAATTAATGGTTACGATGAATTTTTTGATTACTTTTTGGATGAAACTGATGTTTGTTTACGTCTAATTCAAGCGGGTTATGAAGTCCATTATGCTGATGTTACTGTAAATCACTATCCTCAACCTAGCCATAACCGCATAGACCAAAAACATCTGACTTGTTGGTATTCTCTAGCAAAAAATACAACTTATTTTGCTTTTAAGCATGGGTTTAGAAAACTCCCATTTCTCATATTCGTTGCTCGTTTAATCTTACTTTTAATCCATCGCTGCCTACTGAGAATATTGCGATTAAAATTCACGCATAATCTTCCAGTTTTAACTTTAATTAAGTACATCCAGCAAAGTTTCTACGGATTTTGTATTGGCTGGAATGCTGGGATAAATTTGTATAAACCTAATCTTAATAAAGCTAATTTTGGTTGAGTAGTCCTATATTTTATCCAGCAACAATTGTGTCGGTAACAGTAAAGTCGTTTCTAATACTAAACCCCTTATTGCCCGTGATTGAAAGTATTCGTCAAATTTCGTTCTCAGGAACAATACCCAATGTTTATCTAATTGCACACTCTCTTTTAAGTGGAATTATTTTTTTTGTACTAGGGCTAAGTTGCTTTCGTTGGTGGCGATATTCATTCATGGATGTACTGTAAATGGAAGTTATTCGTCTAAATCAAGTTTCTTTGTGGCGACGCACGCAAGAAGAGTTTTCTTATGATTACCAGATCGCCATCTATTTTAGAGTTTGCAGAACTACAAGAATATTCCTTAGCCCCTGTGAAAGTCTTGTCATCCGGTATGGCGGCGCGGTTGGGGTTTGCGATCGCAACTGATGTGCAGCCAGACATTTTGATTCTGGATGAAATATTATCGGTGGGGGATGAAAGTTTTAAAAACAAGTGTAAACAGCGAATTGAAAAGTTTTGGGCTGCGGATGCTACCGTTTTAGTAGTTTCTCATGATTTGGAATTTGTTAAACAGTCATGTGAGCGCGTAATTTGGTTGGATAAAGGAAAGGTAAAGTTAATTGGAGAAGCCAATCAAGCCATTGAAGCCTATTTGACAAGTATGATACACACACATCATTCTACTATTTCTCTTTAAAATTCAGATTTCTAATATGGATAATATAAAAATGACAGATGTTATTTTGACCCCAAAGCTAGAACAGGAAACCACATTAACTGACGTTAAACTTCAAAATATTATTTTACCAAATACAGATATTTGTACTGTTGAAGAACTTTTTTTAAGACTAAATAATAAATGTTTATTGAATTATGAGCAAAATCTTGTTGAGCTAAAAGAAGGAGGAATTATTAAGTTTAATACTTATTTTAATGCTTTCTCATCTCACAAATGGCAAGAATATACGATTGTCAAAACTATAAATATTAAATTATTGTTACAGGGAAGATTTCACATTAAACTTTTGCATATAGATTATTTGTCAGGCTACGCTAACTTAATTGATCAAAAGTTAATTACTAACAATGATTTAACTGAAGTTAGGGTTTTCAATAACATCAAAATACAGGAATATAAAGGATTACTATACATTCAAATTGAGGCTTTTAAAAATAATAGTATATTTGCAGGTGGCTATTTTTATACAGAAGTTGACGTTTTGCCAAAAATTGACACAAAAATTGCTATTATTATATGCACTTATAAAAGAGAAAATTACATTAATAATAATATTAAAATTCTGCAAAAATATTTATTGAGCAATCCTAATTTAGAAAATGCTTTTGAGATATTTGTGATTGATAATGGGAGAACATTAAGTAGCTTCACTAATTCTCAAATTCATTTAATACCTAATAAAAATACGGGTGGTAGTGGCGGTTATACTAGAGGAATTATAGAAGTTTTAAAGCGTAAATTATATTTTTCTCACATCATACTTATGGATGATGATATTATTATAGCTCCAGAATCATTAGAAAGAATTTACAATTTTCAAAAAGTAAATAATCAAAAAGACTTATGCCTTGGTGGTAGTATGCTCAAACTAGACAGCAAATATATCCAACATGAAAATGGGGGTGTATGGGATGATGTGGTTGTCAGAGTAAAGCCAGATCTTGATTTAAGAATTTTAAAAAATGTTTTATTTAATGAAATAGAGGAATACATTAACTACAATGCTTGGTGGCTTTTTTGCTTTCCGACAAAAGTTATAGATGATTTTAAGCTACCCTACCCATTTTTTATAAGAGGGGATGACATAGAACTGTCTATGAGGTTAATGCTAAAAATCGTAACTCTTAATGGTATATGTGTGTGGCACGAATCATTTGAGAGTAAATATTCTCCTACACAAAATTATTACATGAGGAAGAATGAAATAATTTTAAATTTTATTTATTCTGAGCAATTTAATAAATTGGATGCTATTAAGCTGATTTTAAAATCTACTCTGAGAGAGGCATTGTGCTACAAATATAAAACGGCAAACCTTATTTTGGAAGGGATATCAGATTTATTGAAAGGCCCTGACAGCTTAAAAGAAACAGATCCAGAGAAGAAAAATTTATTAATTTTAACTAAAGGAGAAAAAACTACAAAAAAAGTAGAGCTACCATTTGTCTATGAAAAGTATGCTAAAAGCATAGCTGAGACAGAGAATTCTTTACACCGTTGGTTTAGGAGAATTACATTAAACGGTCATCTATTACCTATTTTTTTATTTCATAAAGATAATAAATTATCTCAAAGGGGATATACAATTGTTCCAACGCATGGATATAGGCCTATTAATTTTTTTAGAGCTAGAAAAGCTTTGTACTATAACTTAACTAACCAAGAAGGGTTTATAGCTAAAATATCACGATGGGAATTTTTTAGAGTTTTTGTTAGAACAAGCATAATATGTTTAAAAATATTCATAAATTTTTCTCGTTTGAAGCAACTTTATAGGCAAACGCTACCTGAACTTACTAATAAAAGTTTTTGGGAAAGCTATTTAGAAATAAATAAACACTCTAATAATTTATAAGTTATACTTCTTTTAACTTTTCATGCAATATAGTAAAGGTCATTTCAAGCGTGCCATTCCATCCTCAAGGCTAATAGACGCTTCAACCAAAGAAATTAGTATTTCCTTTGGCTGCTAATTCATGTAAATTTTTTGCAGATGTAATATTTGTTAGATTGTGCAAGATAAACTCTACAACGTTTTAAACGCACGGGCCCGCTTGGGTGAAGGCCCGATCTGGGATGATACCGAAAAATTGCTTTACTGGGTTGATATCTTTAATCATCGGGTACATCAGTTCCACCCTGCTAGTGGGAAAAATGTGTTTTTTGATGTAGGCGATGTAGTAGGGGCGATCGCTTTTGCTGGTGCAAATCGGTTGATTATGGCGCAACGTCATAGTTTAGCATTCCTTGATATTCAGACAGGTACAGTTACCTCAATTGTTGAGATGGAAACAGATTTGCTCGATAATCGTTTCAATGATGGCAAATGCGATATACAAGGTCGCTTTTGGTTCGGCTCAATGTCTGCTTCAGAGAAAGAGCAAGCTAGCCTTTATCGCTATGACTTTGATGGTTCATTACAAGTGATGGAAACAGGACTGACTGTTTCCAATGGTTTAGGCTGGAGTCCAGATCAAAAAACATTTTACTTGACAGATTCTCCAAAGCAAAAAATATATGCTTATGACTTTGATGCGGTCACAGGTAATATTAGCAACCGCCGTATTTTTGTTGATTTAACTGGTGAGTCTTTCTATCCTGATGGGCTGACCATAGATAGTCAAGGATATATATGGTCAGCAATGTGGAATGGATGGTGTGTAATTCGTTTCAGCACAGAAGGACAAGAAGTTTTCCGCTTACAGCTACCAGTACCACTTGTAACTAGCTGCACCTTCGGAGGCGAGGATTTACAGATACTTTATATCACCACTGCCTCTATTGGCCTTAGCCAACGAGAAATTGAAAAAAGTTTTAACTCTGGTGATTTATTTGCCTTTAATACTGATGTTATGGGATTACCAACGTATGAGTTTAACTTGTCTAAAAGACATAAACAAGTTTATCGGCGATCTCATTAGCGTGAACGGCACGTCTTCTCCTTCTTTGACGAAGACAGCGAACCAGACGCGTAGGGTAGCTTGCTTGTTGTGATTGAGTACGACGAACGCTGCCACAACCCAACAATTCACCCCATATTTTATTTTAGTTTTTTGTGCCTATACTTTTATTCTTTGGCATCAGTTGACAGGAGGCTTGAGACGCAGGTGGGTAAATAAACCTTTAAACACCTTTACTGAAGCTTTGGAAGCCTTTAGAACAGCTATGTCTTATCGATTTTTTGACTGGTTGACCTTCAACCGTGACGTATTTGCTGCGAATATCGCTAGTTTACCTAATAAATTCTCATCCTATTTGCGGATTATAGGGAATATCATTTTCAGATATGTTCTATTTAGAGGTATTCGGATGATTCGCAGGAAGCATTATGGCTGATCTAACTAGCAAAACAGACAACGAACCCAATACAAACAACGAACGCAATCTTTCAGATATACCCATCGAAGATACTGATCTTCTTTCGGATATACCTATAGAAGATACTGGCGAACCAATTATTTCAGATCTATCCCAGGCAATTACTGAATCGTATGGAACGGGTGTGGCCCTAGAGCCTGGGCTTGAAATCGGCGGACGAACCATGCACGACCGGATGGAGCAGTACACATCAGCTAGTCCAGAACTAACGGGAGGTGATATTGATGCTCGTTGGGATCAGGCTGAAGCAGTTGGTGATGAAGCAGTGGGAGGAACTGTTCCTACTCCTGATCAGAGCATTGTTGAAGAACTCGGAGTTGCTGTTGGGTTAAATTATGACGACGGGGTATCTCTTCAGACAAACGAGATTTTGGAGTCACGTGACTCTGGTAGATGGGAGTTAGACCCCATGTCTTCGGAAGATTATCAGGAGCGTTGAGTGTTATCTGGAAACGTGCGATGCCGCTGTTTCTCCCACCGTAGGTAATCGCATTATCCGTGTGATTCAAACCCAGTGCTTGGATAAGGATTTGAGTGAACCCTCTCAATAAGAGAACTCAAAAAAAATTAACCAATCTTGATTAATACTAATGAGGAGCAATTTATGGCGATCCAAGAATCTCCCGACACCAGGCCAACAGACTTAGATATCTCTGGAAACGTTGATACACCAGATACACCAGCTATGCCAGAACCAGATGCAAGTGTTACTTTAGGCGATTCGGCAAGCAACCCTTTAACCATTTTTCCGCTGTCGGAAGAAGAACAAGCAACGGAGTATTGGCAAGACACTGAAGATGCCGAACGCTCAACAACAGCTAGTGAGGGGGAGTAAAGCGATTAAAAATTACATTTTATGTACCTCCAGGCTTTCGTTAAGTTGCAATTGATGCGGACTCAAAAGCTGATTAGCAACTGGTACGAAGTGCAAAAAAACTATTTGATGGGGTACGTTGCTTGCAGCCGTTGACATCGCTCCTTCCCCAAAACCTGTCATCGATCCTGTTAAGAGTTCCCTGCCTCAACGAGTAATTTCACAACTTATTTAGGATTGCTATAGAAGCATTTCAAAAAATTGTTGAAGATCTCAAGGGAAGCATTGAAGATTTTGGCATTCATGATTGGGGAAAGGCTCCTTATGGCGCTGCTTGTCATGCATGGCGACCTAATGTCAAGTCAGGAGAGGTAATGGTACGTTTAAGAGCCTTTAGCCTGATCGATGACCAATACAAGCATAAAAATATTCATATCTGCGGAGAAGCTTACTCTGATTACCAAGGATTTATTGAAGGTGCGTTGCGTTCTGTTCAGGACGTGTTGAAATGGATTGAGGCGCAAGAGGAACGAGAAAATGTTAGTAGACCAAAAACTTCTGCGTTAGCGAAGCTCACCGAAGGTATCGCTCTGTAATGAATACCTATTTCAGTATAATTTTGCTTAAAAACTGTGTTTTAAATACTAATGTTGAATGGCTCAGTTGGACTAGGAAACCCCATAATTAAAATTAGGGGTTTCAAGCGAGGACACCGTATGCCTTATACTGTGTATTTTGAAATACATATTTTATGTAATTAATACTTAAATGTAGGCAGCTCAAATCCTTTTTCTTCGGGGCTAATTTCTTTCCCTACACCCTACACCTGCCCCCGTTGGCGCACTCTGTCTACGACACGCTCCGCAAACGTAGAGAAGGGGCTTGGTCACTGTCACCATAATGAGCTAATTAATAGGAACTTCTCGATTGTGGGGAGCATCGATTCAACTAGCTAAATAACATAGGTAAGGTAGTAAAGAGCAATGCGCCGAGCAGTATTATTCCTATCCAAATTTGTAATCAGCCTATGGACTATACTAGTCGTTTCTTTTTTATCCTTACTTATATTTAACGCTCCAAACGTACCTAATACTGCTCCTTTTGCTGAAGTATCGATTAAAACTAACAATGGCTCTACCATTCACTTACCCAACCGAATATTTAACTGCACAGAAACAGGACAAGAATTTCAGTGTCAGGCAAACATCCAAGATCGTTTGCTCAAGCTCACCCTGACAAAAGGAAGTGAGTATAAATATGACCTAAGCAATTGTCGAGCGTTGTACAACAATCAACCGATTGACTGTTCGGAGAAGGGACAAACCTATGCCCCCATAATTGCCAAAATATACGAGATTACAAACCCGGAATTAACTCCTCAACAACTACAGGCAGTTAGGCAGAAATATTGGGGCATTAATGCCCTTAAACAATTCGGTGAACTTGGCTTAATGTGGATCAGTACGGGGCTGTCACTTGTCGCAGGTCTTAATGCCGCCTTCCTAGCCTGGTTTTATCCAGGGAAACTTAGCAAAGCCTTTGCAAGCCTTGTATGTGGATTTGGAATGTATCGCTTCGTCTGGGGATTACTGGGTCGTGTGCAGTTTGACGTTGTAACACCCTATGGATTTACGCCCGACAGTTGGTCTTGGGTTGTCGATGGAGGAGCGTTGATTGCGGGTGTGGGAACGCTTATTGCCACCGCTTTGGTGCTTTGGAGAAGATTTCACCGCTTCATCAGACTTCCGATGAGCATTAGCAGTAGCGTAGGAATTTTCAACCTCTGCTCGTTCTCCCTTTTATGGATATTTACTTATTTACCTTCTTTATTTGGTTTCACCGAAACCTTGTTACAAAACAGGTCTGTGCTGATGTGGGTCGGCACAACTATTTCGTCTACCTTTGCAATTGTTGCTGCAATCTTATTTTATTTACATACCAATCAATCCATCAAAAAGTTTCTCTGCCTCAGCAGTGGCATTGGTGCAGTAGCTTTAGCCATAAATCTTTTCTTGTTTGTTCTGTTAGGATTAGGATATGCAGACTAAAAAAGATGCTCCCCTTAATACATCTCATTCCTTTGCAGCTTGGTTGAGCAATCTTTGGGTCTCTTGGATGACGACGAAAAGCTCTCAGCTTGGCAAGACCTGCCAGATGTTTGAGAATTTGCGATACGCTGCTGACGTATTGAAATGGAAGACTGGTATCGTAGCGATCGCCCCCAGAGTATACCCCAGTCATTATTAGAAAACACCAATCAAACTTTCCTCACTCCCCATATTGGATCTGCCGTTGATGATACGCTCTCTAAGTTCTATTATTTCTTGGGTAGAGAGCGCATCGTTAGAAGATTTTGCGGTTTTGGTTATCTGTTTTAATTCGCCGCAAAGCATTAGCAACCAGCATCCCCTTACCACTGCCACCAATTCCAAAAATAATGCAATTGCGGATCAAGGAGGCGATCATCCCAACAATATCTATGACATTGCTTTGGTTGTGGACATTAGATTGGGTTGATACGGGTGTGAGGGTGTAAGGGTGATAAATTTTCATTTCCTCCTACACCCCTGTACTCCTGTACCCCTGTTGCCTTGTCTTCTAAGTAATCCAAGACCGCATCTGACAGTGAATAACCCCGTTGATTAGCAAATTTTAACTCTGCTTCTACCGCATCTTTGCCCACCTGCTGGTAGTAGGCGCGAAAATCGTCCCCATCCAACACATGAGCAACACAACCGTATTCTCTAATCGTTACTTGATTGCGTTGTACTAAGCGTGCTTGCTGAACGCTACTAAAAATTGACTAAAGGGCGATCGCTACTCCGGTAATTGGTAAAAACTTTTAGCATCTCAAGATTGCTAATTACTGAAGTAGGAAGCCCATTATAGAATTTTTTCAGCATTTTTAAGGTGGGGTCGTCGTTGTCTTTTACTTGATATCTGCTGCGATTATCAGATGATGGAATAACGGCATAATTAGGGGATGAGCCAACAAAAAAATTCTTATTGCCATTCAACTCTACACCAAGCAGACTCGCGGATCATAGGAGCCAAACTTTGGTGCAGTTGAATTGTCATTTTTCCTGTTTTGTCGATATAACCACATTTGTTCCCAATGCTAACTAGTGCTAAAGAGTCGGAAAACTTAGCAGTGTAATCAAACTGTGGCGGGATAAGCATTTTTCCTGTCTTGTCAATGTAGCCTCTTTGATTGCCGATGCTGACTGATGCTAGTCCAGAGGAAAAATCGGAAGCACTGGTGAACTGTGGCGAGATGACAACTTTTCCTGTTTTGTCAACATAGCCAGACTTCTCGCCAATGGCGATCCATGCCATGCCTTCGGAGAAGTTAAAGGCATAATCGAATTGTGGCTTAATGACAACTTTGCCTGTTTTGTTAATATAGCCTCGCTTACTGTTGTATCCAACCGCAGCTAGTCCTTCAGAAAACTTAGAACCTGCATATAACTTTAGCTGGTCGAGCTTAATCACGAACTTGCCTGTTTTGTCGATATAACCATATTTACCACGCCCAGCGCCCTTGATTTGTACCCATGCTCGTCCAGAGGAAAAAGCTTCAGCAACATCAAACTGTGTTGGAATGACGAGCTTCCCGGTTTTATCGATGTAGCCAGACTTATCACCAATTTTTATTCGTGCTAATCCTTCATAAAAGTTGGCAGCATCTGCTCTTTGTGGACTGAACATAGTAAATGCACTCAACTTTGGCTGGAGAACACGCTTACCTTTTGAATCAATATAAAAAGCTTGATTACCAATGCTGACCAATGCAAGCCCTTCGGAAAAGGTGGCAGCATAATCAAACTGTGGTTGAATCACAAAATTCCCGGCTTTATCGATATAACCCCACTTACGGTTAACTAGTACCCGTGCTATTCCCTTAGAAAAATCTGAAGCTCCGTCAAACTGAGGCTGGATAACCAGTTTACCTGTTTTATCGATATAGCCCCATTTGTCATCAATCTGTATCCGTGCCAACCCCTCAGAAAAGTTTGACGGAGAATAGTACTGGGAGCTAGCAGAAGAATTATTCTGATTCTCGATAGAGCTTAGTTTTTGATTAACACCTAGTCCCAATAATCCTTGAGAGGGTGCTAATCCTATGACAGCAAAACTAATGAATAAAGAAAATATTTGTTTCATAATCTATTTTTCAAAAATACTAATTTTTTTCTGTTTTCTGCAAAGTCTTAATCTCTACGAATGTTTAAGCTGATGATTTGTGCCTCAATTGTTAGTTTGCTTTCAAAATTTGTGAATGATGTTTCTTAATTCAGATAGCAACTAGTTTTATTTTCTGGAGTTTTGGTGGTTTTATATAGTGTATTGGTAATATCAGTGGCTTGACCACCATTATCAATTGTTAGCCTCGCAATGTCTGGCAATTGGTAATCTCGTGATTCTGTAGACACAGCTTGTACAACTGCAAAAGCAGCAGAATATTGTTTAGCTGCTGTAAAAATTTCTGTCATTATGCGTAAATTATGATCCTGGGCAATTGTTTGCTTGAGCTAATGCAGGGGATAAAATTGGCTGGACAAAACTATCTAACAGCACTAAAAGTGATAATGTCAAAGCGAAAAACTTGAAATCTGAATTTTTCATACTGAATAATAACAGTTCTAATTACAGCTTTATTTTTATATACAGGCTCTTCAGTAGTTATTACGCAGAATAGCCTCCTATAAAAATCATATTTTATTTCTGAAAAAACCTACGTAATAATACGGGTAAATATATCTGTCTAACAGCGAACAATGATAAGCTAGCATCTTTTCTAATTAAAGTTTTTAGCGGTCGCATCTTTATCGGGGTAAGCGATCGCTTTTCATCTAACCTGATAAAACAATTCAGTTATTACATACTGTTACCGCCTTCAGGGGTTAAAACATATAAATGGATGTAGGAACTTCAGAAATGCTTAATACTTCTTATTGTGTTAATCTATACCATTGGTTATTTGTGTGCCAATCTATAAAAGAAAAGTTTTGGTTAAGAGGTACGGAAAGTGATGAATCGTGAGTTAGAAACACAAACAGCTTTAACAATCGAGAAATTACCTATTTCTTTAGAAGAAAACAGTGGAAAAACTGTTAATACGGTTATTCATTATGATGGCAGGCATTACGATTTAATTTATGAAAATGTTTATATAATGCCTCCTGAATTAAAAAAACAAGAAATTCTCTTCTGGTATGACCAAGCAATTCAATGTGGAGATCCAGTTCTAGAATTGTGCTGCGGTACAGGTAGAATTGCTATCAAACTAGCAGAAAAAGGTTTACAAGTTACAGGAATTGATAGCGCTCAGTCAATGCTTGTAGAAGCAAGAAAAAAATCTACTCAGGTGGAGTGGCTCGAAGCAGATGTGCGAAAATTTAACATTGATAAAAAGTTTTCTCTTATTATTTTTCCTATTAATTCTATCTGGCATCTTTCTAGTTTAGAAGCACTTGAATCTTGTTTTGCTTGCGTCAAAAAACATTTAAAACCCGATGGGAAGTTCGTAATTGATGCACTCAATCCTTGCACTCAAGAAAGTATTGAGATTTTGTGCGATCGCCGCAGTAATCTCTACTCTGTATACCCAGATCCGGATGGAAAAGGTACAGTGGTAGTTACTTACTCAAATGAATTTGATTTTACTCAGCAAATCTATAAGCAGAAGCTGTTTTTTAAACTAATAGGGCAGGAAAAAGAGACTGTAGAAGAGATGACCTATCGTTTGTATTTTCCACAAGAATTAGATGCCTTGTTAAAATACAATGGATTCACCATAGAATCTAAGTTTGGAAGTTACGCTCGCACCCCGTTCGCGTCAGGCTCGCCACAACAGCTAATAGTTTGCCGCCTCTAGAAGTGATATTAGTTAAGTGAAGCAAACCGTTGGTTACAAAAGTGTGATCGCGGTTTGCCTTCTTTAATGATTAAGTCGTTATGGGACAAGCAGCATTTAGATGAGAGTCGAATCAATGGCATTAGTGGCTGGCGATTTATGGAAATTCTATGGAGATCGTCCAGTTGTTGAAAATGTGAGTTTTACCCTCAATCCCGGAGAAATTCTCGGTCTTTTAGGGCCGAATGGAGCGGGAAAAACCACAACGGTAGGAATGCTTTACGGAGCAGTTATTCCCAGTCGGGGATTTGTACAGTTAGGCTGTTGGCACGTGCATCGTCAAGGTCGGCAAGCCCGTACTTTTATGGGAATTGTCACTCAAGATGATAACTTAGATCCGGAGTTCACAGTTTTTCAGAATCTCATTCATTTTGCCCATCACTATCGCCTAGTTGGTAAAGCCGCACGACACCGAGTTGGGGAATTACTAGACCGAGTGGGATTGCAAAATTATGCCAAGCATCGTCTAGATGAGCTTTCTGGTGGACTGAAGCGGCGGGTAGTCTTAGCACGTGCCTTAGTTAACCATCCCCAAGTTGTGTTTTTGGATGAGCCAACAACGGGTTTAGATCCAGATGCCAGACAAGATTTTTGGAAATTGGTCAGTCAACTCAAACAAGATGGCTGTGGAGTGTTACTCACAACTCACTATATGGATGAAGCACAACGATTGTGCGATCGCCTATTATTACTTCAACAAGGAAAAGCAATCGACCAAGGTACTCCAACAGAATTGATCGAGCGCATTGTCGGTCAAGAAATGGTTGAAATCGAAGGCGTTGCAGAATCTATTTTGCAACAGCTAGCGGTACAAGCAGGAGCTTGGTATCGCCCGTTTGGTAGCAGTTATTTGTTAGCTTTACCCGCAAACAACCCCAATCCTTTATGGGAACAACTTATCGCTACGCAACCAACAAGCCTGACTAGGCGACGGGCTAATTTAGAAGATGTTTTCTTACGACTCACTGGTACGTCATTAGAATGAAGTTTAATTCAAGTATTACCGTTTGGGGCATCTATTCAGTCTGGCGTCGTAATGCTAAGGTGTACCAACATACTTGGCTAGTTAACTTGCTGCCGCCAATCTTAGAACCCTTAATTTATCTGGTAGCTTTTGGTTATGGCTTAACTCCTTTAGTGGGAGAAATAACTTATGGCGGACGAAATATTAGTTATCTAGAGTTTATTGCTCCAGGAACAATTGCGATCGGAGTCCTCAATCAGTCCTTTTTTGAAGGAGCCTACGGAAGCTTCATCCGTTTGAAATTTCAAAGAACTTGGCAAGCATTGTTGACAGCACCGCTAACATTTGCTGAGGTGTTTTTGGGAGAGTGGCTTTGGGCAGCAACTCGTGGTTTGATAGCGGGCCTAGCAACTGCGATCGTAGTAGGTTTCTGGGGGTTATATTCCGGTTGGAACCTGCTTTTGTCTTTACCCCTAATTTGTCTAGGCTGTCTTCTGTTTGCTGCAATGGGACTGCTGGCGGCAGGAATTGTCCGAACGGTAGACCAATTAAACGTACCTATTTTTTTATTGATCGTGCCCATGTTTACAATCTGTGGCACTTACTTTCCTCGTGAAACACTTCCCCCCATACTCCAAAAAGTAGCGAATGTATTACCCTTGTCGGCTTTTGTCGATTTACTACGTTGGCCGCTGAATGTACCAGAGTGGTGGTTAGCGGCGCTGATGTGGTTGTTGCTGTTAATGGGTGGCTGTATGTGGCTCGCTTGGAGACAAATTTACCCTCAGCTATTCCGGTGAAGGGAAGGGGGATTGGGAAAAAGTGCTGAGGGCTGAGTAAGGAATTCTCTGCTTCTCCTTGTCCCCAATGCCCAATGCCCAGTCCCCATTCCCCATTCCCCTGCTTCTACTTACTTGTGCTGCTTGATGGGAATCTCAATAATGAATTCAGTTCCTTGTCCGGGTGTAGAGTTGCACTTCAGTTGACCCCGATGTTTTTCAACAATCGTTTGGTAGCAAATCGACAATCCTAGACCAGTACCAGAACCAATTGGTTTAGTTGTAAAGAAAGGATCGAACACTCGGCGACGTACTTCTTCGGTCATACCAAGGCCATTGTCTGTAATTTGGATCGCCACGCGGTCAAAATCTAGCCGTTCGGTACGAATATGAATGGCTGGCAAGTTTGCCGTGTGGGAAGTTATTCCATTCTCTTGCTCTTGACATGGCAAATGGCCATCTCCATATTCTTGTTCGATAGCATCAATCGCGTTTGTCAGAATATTGATAAAAACTTGATTGAGTTGCCCAGCATAGCACTCAACCTCTGGGAGTTGAATATAGTCTTTATAGACTTCAATTCTCGGTCGTCCTGCCTTTTCTTTTAACCGATGCTGCAAAATTAGCAAGGTACTGTCAATGCCTTCATGAATATCCACTTGTTTCATCTCCGCTTCATCCAAGCGAGAGAAGTTACGCAGCGACAGAACAATCTCGCGGATGCGATTGGCTCCCATTTTCATTGATTCTAAAATTTTTGGGAGATCTTCTTTCAAGAATTCTAAATCCATATTTTCTTGCCGATCTCTAATTTCTGGTACGGGATCGGGATAGTATTGTTCGTAGTCCTGCACCAGTTCTAGCAAATCTTGAAGATAGTTACTTGTATGAACGAGGTTGCCATTAATGAAGTTAACTGGATTGTTAATTTCGTGAGCTACGCCAGCTACTAGTTGCCCCAAACTTGACATTTTTTCTGTTTGAATTAGTTGAGCTTGGGTTTGCTGTAATTGTTGCAAAGCTTGTTGCAAATGCTGGTTTTTGTCCTTAAGTTCCAGTGTTCTTGACTCGACTTTTTGTTCTAGATTTCTGCTGTAATCTTCTAAGCTGTCTTTTGCTTCTTTGAGTTTTCCGTTAGTTGATTCTAAATTGGCATACAGTAAAGCATTTTGAAGAGAGATTGCCATTTGAGAAGAAAGTAGCCCTAAAACTTCAAGCCTTTGGGGAGTAAAGGCATCAATGGTAAGATTGTTTTCTAGGTAAAGAATACCAATTAATTTACCTTGATTAATTAGGGGAATGCACAGAATAGACTTTGGCCTGGTTTTGGCAATATAAGGGTCTTGAGTAAATCTTCCTTCTTGAACAGCATGATTTAAAACAATGTTTTCCTTAGTTCGTGCCACGTAATTAATTAAAGAAAGGGGAAGGTAATACGCTGTGTTTTCTAAAGGAATAGACGAACATAAAGTGAATTCATTTTGTTCGACGGAACCCTTAGCCTCGATTGCTAACTTTCCTTCTTTCTCTAAAATCAGGTAACTCGTTTGAGCGCCTGCATTTTCCATGACGATTTTTAGTAACTTTTCTAGCAAGCGACTAAGAACGATTTCACCCGTTAGGGCTTGCGATGCTTTGATAAAAGTAGTGAAATCCAGGGTTTTTGATGCAATTCCACTAGTCGAGGTTGTCGTCTGAGTTAACTCAATCTCGGAATTGTCTCGTTTATGAATTTTGGAGAAAATTGCTGGATAACTTGATTCTAAATCTTTGAATTTTGCTGTTGCTCCCCAACGAATATAGGCATAGTAAGCTTCAATTAAATAAGTTTGAGCTACTTTCTCTCGACCAAGCGAAAAGTAAAACTCTGCTGCTAGTTCGTTAGCGATCGCTTCATCTTGAATGTAACCTTGCTCCTTGGCTTTGGCGATCGCGCGATCATAAAGCTCCATCGCTGCAACGACTTGTCCTAAAACTCGCGCTTTTTCAGCTTCTACAAGTTCGTACTTGTGCTGGAAGTTGCAGGGAGCGCGAAAGGCCCATTGCTGCATCTTTTGCTGATGTTCTTCAACTACAGCTAGGTACTGTTGTTTTTCGCTAGTTTTCGCTTGAGAATACAAACCGAGAAGAGCCAAGGAATAGAAAAAGGTATAGTTACCAAAAACTATCACCCACCCGCCAACAGGCGTAATATAGTCTGCCGCCAATTTCGCGTTTGCGACTGCTTGGGCACAGTCTTTAAAGAGATACAGTAAAATTACTTTGGCATTGTAGGTGAGAAACAGCAAAATAGGATTTTTTGCTGCTAAAAAAGTAGGCAAGCTTTGCAATTCATCAAAACTTTCGCCAATTAGTTGATATTTATTCTCAGACTTCCCTAATAGATTTAAGGTAAGCTGTTGCCAAATTTTAACGTAGTTAATCGAGTATTCTTGCTTCAGCTTTAGCAATAAATCGAAGTACTGTGTTTGTTGCTGCTCAACCTTTGCTAGTTGCTCTCCTGCCAAGAATAAATGGGAGCAATAGTTAATTGTACAATAGCTAGCAAACTCGATATCACCTGTTTCTAGACCGCTGTGCGCTCCTTCTATAAATGGTTTGAGAGTTGTTTTAACATGCTCTTTCCAAGGACGGATAAAGAGATTGAAGAGGTTATATATCTTGCATTTGAGTTCTCTAGCATTAAACTTCTCTAACAGTTCTAATGCTAATTGACCCGAAAGATATCCCGTTTCTGTGTCCCCTTTGATCGTACACAAAAGCATCCCATACAAAGCATAGGCAAAAGCTGCTAGCCCTGAATAACCCTGGTTAATACAGAAATTAATCTGAGTCAATATAATAAGTGGCAATATCTCAGGTCTGGCAAAGGTAGAACTAGCCGATACATTGATCAGGAGCCGTAAAATTGCTAGTTTGTGAGGATCGCTCATGACGGGAAGGTTGTCTAAGTCCTCAATTTGAGGTAACTCAACTACCCAATCCACCTCATTATTGGTGGATTCTAACGAAACTCCCAGCATTTCAAGTACAGAAAGCCCCGTATCCATCGCTGCGCTCATTTGGCTTTGAGCAAAATAAAACTGGATTTGCAGCTCGTACACCTTCACTTTATCGAGTAGGTTAGTTGTATGCTGCAATGTGGCTTCAGTTAAGGCGGCTGACCGCTCGAAGTTGGTGTTTAAGTACTCTGCTTCTGCTGCTTCTACGTGGAGGTTAAGCGTTAAGTCGTAATGAGTTTGCCAACACTTAGGTGCTAGCAGTCCCAATCCAACCGTTAAGTATCTAACTGCTGGTTCGTAAGCTGTTGCGGCCTTAGCTTTGCGGCCTGCAATGAGATTTAGGCGAGCTAGATCGTCTTTTTGGGTGCGTTCGCTAATCAGTTCCACCCCAATATTGAGTTGATTAACGATGTCAAATATACTTTCTTCAATTTTTTCGGGAGGGGTATTTTTTAGCAGCAGTTGACCAATTTTGAGGTGAGTTTCTTTTTTCTGATCCTCAGGAATCAGGGAATAAGCTGCTTGCTGCACTCGGTCGTGTAAAAATTTATAGGAAATGATTACTGCTTCCCAGTCTGTGGTTAGCTGTTCAAAGTCATCAAGAGTTTGTGACTCATCATCGGTTGCTAAAGGAATTTTATAAGCATTGCTGAGGGGTAAAATTAAACCTGATTGCAGAGCGCTCCAAAGTTCTGTAGCCGTTTTTGACTGACATTTCTCGTGTACAATTGCCAGAACGTCTAAATTAAAAGAGTTACCAATACAAGCGGCTAATTTAAGAACTTGCTGCGTTGTGGGCGGCAGTTTTTGAATATTTCTGGCAACGAGTTCGACAACATTATAATCGGTGATGTCAACGGCTTGAATTTTAGCGATGTCCCATTGCCAAGCGTTAGATTTAAAGTCAAAAGTTAAGAGCTTGTCTTGGTGCAGGGTTTGGAGCAACTGAGTCAGGAAGAAAGGATTACCTTGAGTTTTATTGAATAGTAGTTCGGCAAGAGATTGTGATTTTTCGCTTTCTTTGAGGGTATCAGCTACTATTTGACAGACGTGAGAAAGTTCTAAAGCTTGTAAGGCGATCGCGTTAACAGTTGCACCCGTTTTTTTAATTTCCTCCAAGGTCAGCATTAAAGGATGGGTAGCGCTGACTTCGTTATCTCGATAAGCTCCGATTAGCAACAGATGTTTGCTATCGGGGTCTGTCATCATCAGTTCAATTAATTTTAGGGACGCTGAATCTGACCACTGCAAGTCATCTAAAAACAAAACCAGCGGATGTTCGGGTTGAGCGAAGACTTGAATAAAATTTTGAAAGACTCGATTGAAGCGATTTTGAGATTCGGCTGGCCCTAATTGCGGAATGTTGGGTTGTTCACCGATAATGAGTTCTACTTCAGGAATGACTTCAACAATCGCCTGACCGTTATCACCCAAAGCCTCTAAAAGTTTTTGTTTCCAAACAGCTATACTTTCTTGAGTTTCTGTGAGCAACTGGCGAATCAAATCTTGAAACGCGTTAACAACAGCACTATAGGGAATATTTCGTTTAAACTGATCGAACTTACCTGCAATAAAATAACCGCGTGCTTTCACAATCGGTTTGTGAACTTCGTTGACTAAAGCGGACTTACCAATCCCGGAATAACCCGCCACCAGCATCATTTCCGTCGAGCCGGAACTGGCTGGTTTCTCTGACACAGTTGCAACGCGAACGAAAGCCTCAATAAGCGTAGCAACTTCGGCTTCACGACCGTAAAGTTTTTGCGGAATTTGTAGTTGACCGCAACGGTCTTGTTCGCCCAAAATGAAGTTTTCTATTTTGCCTGTAACCTGAAGCTGGATGAGACAAGTTTCTAAATCAGCTTGCAGACCGAGAGCGCTTTGGTATCTATCTTCTGCTGTCTTTGCCAACAACTTCAGGGTGATGTTAGAAATACTTACAGGAATTTGAGGATTGAGTTCGCTAGGGGGTAACGGTTGTTTGGCAATATGACAGTGAACTAACTCCATTGGGTCATTCGTTGAAAAAGGTAGCTTACCTGTGAGGATTTCATAAAAAGTGACTCCTAAGGAATAAAAGTCAGTACGATAGTCAATGGAACGATTCATGCGCCCAGTTTGTTCCGGGGACATATAGGCAAGCGTCCCTTGTATAAAGTTAGGATTGCTGAAGTTGGGATTTTCTTTTGATAAACGCGAAGCAATACTAAAGTCAGTAATTTTGACTTGTAAAGTTTCTGGATTGATAATAATATTTTGGCTTTTAATATCTTTATGGATAATCTGATTTTCGTGCAAATCGAACAGAGTCTTTGCTAGTTGAATGGCAATTTTGAGAAAGGTAACAATATCGATAGGGTTGTGATCAATAAATTGTTTGAGAGACTGACCGCCAAAATCTTCCCAGACTATAACAAGACTGTTGCGATAGTTTTCCAGCCCGTAAGGTTGAACGATTCCAGCTATTTTTAGCTTTTTTGAGATATCGTATTCGTGCCGGAGTTGCGTAATTTCTTCTAAGGTGGGACACTCAGCACGGAGCGTTTTGAGAATAACTGGTTTCGTAGCTTTTTCTCCTAAAGCTCGATATATAACGGTTCTCGAATCTTCATAAACTGTTTCTATAACTTTGTATTCTAAAAGAGTAGTCATAATTTTTCTCGTTTTACTGTCGTAAATGACACATTAAAAGGAAATAAAACAGATTTTTAACTGCAAGTTTACTGCCGAATTGGGGATTGCTTTTCCTAGCGGTAGCTTCAGGAATGGCGATTGTAACCCTAATGTCCTCCTATTAACTTAATATTCCCAAGTTCATTGGTTAATTTAGAGGATTCATGAAAACTATAAAAAGTTATGTTAGTCGCTTTTGTCCAAGTAACAAATTATAGTTATCGTTAATGTAGGAATCAGATTCAATTTTGGAAAAAAATTAAGGGAAAATACAGATAAAGATAAAAATTTAGATAAAGTGAATTGGGGATTGAGGAACTTGGGGCCCCCTTTGGGGATAAGGATTGGTATGTGTAGGATGCGATCGCTCTACAAGAAACTAAGATTAAAAGCGATCGCTATTGTTTACGTGAAAGCCACAAATTTTTAGGTATTTGCTGCAAAGACTTCAGTGATAGCCGCAAATATTAAAACAAAACTTAGAAACACGTTCAGATTTACGACAAATGCTGATGCAAAACTTAATTTCGCTATTTGAGTATTACTGAGACATAACTATTCACCTCAATTTAGTTGTAAAAGTTATGGCTGGCGAAATTGGTTTCTCAGGTCGCGCAACATTTTACTGCTTCCTTGGTCAAGCAAGCATGATGCTGATA
The DNA here is from genome assembly GCF_059505145.1 of Mojavia sp. Lineage (NCBI taxonomy): Bacteria > Bacillati > Cyanobacteriota > Cyanophyceae > Nostocales > Nostocaceae > Mojavia > Mojavia sp. Next base: position 130,442 of record NZ_JCACKA010000036.1, on the reverse strand, counting down.
TTGAGAGCCAGTTAAAAAACGATCGCCCTTGCAAGTGAAGAGCGATCGCTTAATTTTCAACAGATAATAGAGGACGAAAAGCTTACTTCATGGTTGCCATAACAGGTACTACCTCAGCCTCTGCAAATTTAGGAGCTAAGAACCCATTAGCATAAATCCGAGGATTCGCTTGCGAAATTACAGTGTATGATTGGCGAACCTGAGCATTTACCGCGACAGTCTTGACATCGTACATCTGCATAAGCATCTTAGGGTAAAACCCAATACCGATAATCAGCACCAAAAAGCAGGCAGCGATAAACACTTCACGCGGACTGGCATCTCTATATACTGCCTCGGTAGGCACAACGCAATCTGTACCAAAACAAACCGCTTCTTCATCTTCCTGATTCTGCAAGCCTGCATCTGTAAGGTTGCAAGTAAGTTCTGCACCTGAGCCGTAAAATACTTGCCGCAGCATGGATAGCAGATAAATCGGTGTGAGAATAACTCCTACGGCCGCCAGGAAAACTGTTACGGTGCAGAAGGTCGAACTGTAGACATCGCTGGTTGTCAAACCCAGGAAAACCGAGAGTTCGCCAGCAAAGCCGCTCATACCGGGGAGAGCCAAAGAAGCCATCGAACCGATTGTAAACAGAGCAAAGACTTTGGGCATGGCTTGACCAATACCACCCATATTTTCCATTGCCATGGTGTGGGTGCGGTCATAAGTCACCCCTGCCAAGAAGAAAAGCACCGATGCAATTAAACCGTGGGAAATCATCTGTAACATCGCGCCGTTGATTCCCAAATCGGTGAAGGAGGCAATACCCAGCAATACAAACCCCATGTGGGAAATCGACGAATACGCTAGGCGACGCTTCATATTGGACTGGGCAAAGGAGTTTAACGCGCCATAGATAATGTTAACAACGCCCAGAATCGCTAAAATAGGCGCAAAATATATGTGTGCATTGGGTAGAAGCTCAAGATTTAGACGTATCAGCCCGTAGCCGCCCATTTTCAACAGCACGCCTGCCAAAATCATCGACACGGGAGCAGATGCTTCACCGTGGGCATCAGGCAACCAAGTGTGCATGGGGAAAACAGCGAGCTTAACGCCAAATGCAATTAGCAATCCCGCATAAAGCAGCAGTTCTAAACCAAGCGGGTAATCTTTCATGCCCAGGGCGGTCATATCAAAGGTTATGGAGCCGCCACCATAAAGCGCCATTGCCAGTCCTGCGATCAAAATAAATATAGAAGCGGCTGCTGTATATAGCAAAAATTTTGTTGCTGCATAGCGACGCTTTTGCCCGCCCCAAATGCAAACGAGTAAGTAGACAGGAATCAGCTCGACTTCCCACATGATGAAAAATAGCAGCAAGTCTTGGGCGACGAACACCCCTACCTGTGCGGAATACAGCACGAGCATGAGAAAGTAAAACAGGCGGGGTCTACGATCAACTTGCCATGCCGAAAACATCGAGAGTGTGGTCACAAATCCTGCTAGCAACACAAGCGGGACTGACAGTCCATCAACCGATAATGCCCAGTTCAAACCCAACTGAGGCACCCAGGCATAATTCTCCACGAGTTGAAAACTAGCACTGCTTGCATCGTAATGCTTCCAAAAGGTGTAGCACATCAAGAAAAAGTCTGCGATACCTACGCCTAGAGCATACCACCGCACGCGCTTGCCATCTTTATCAGGCAGCACAGGGATAAGCAGGGAAGCAACCAGTGGTAGTAGGACAATCGCGGTAAGCCAGGGAAATCGATCCGCTATCATGTCAATGAGAAAAAATACTTATCTGTGAATAAAGTCATTCTACTAGAGCTTGTAAACAATTGTGAATAAATATTTACTTCATTAGGCATAGAGAAATTTCTACCCTATGAGTTGTTGCAAAAGTACACATAAAAATGCAACTATATTTCAGTTAAGTTGAAACATTTATTTATATTTCTTAAAATATTTATATATAAATACCAATACCTTGATTAAAATCACCTATGTCTTCAACAAATTCTCAATCCTACAGTTCTAATGAAGTGCTGACTCAGCCTCCATCTACTACACCGTCTTCAACAAATTCTCAATCCTACAGTTCTAATGAAGTGCTGACTCAGCCTCCATCTACTACACCTTCATGGAAAATTAAGCTGCTGTATGACGGTGAATGTCCTTTATGTATGCGCGAAGTCAACTTTTTGCAAAAACGGGATGCGGGTCGGGGGTTAGTGTCGTTTGTAGACATTGCAGACGATGACTATAATCCAGAAGCCAATGGCGGAGTTGACTTTGAAACAGCAATGGGGCGTATCCATGCTGTGTTACCAGATGGGACAGTTGTACAAAATGTTGAGGTCTTTCGCCGTGTTTATAAAATCTTGGGGATGGGTTGGGTTTATGCCATAACTCAGTTACCTCTGGTTGGCGCGATCGCAGATTTTCTTTATGGAATTTGGGCAAACTGGCGACTCGCCATCACAGGTAGACCGAATTTAACTACTGTTCTAGCCCAACGCCAAGAACGACTGGCCTGTAATACCGAGGGGCGTTGTCGGATAGATTAAAATGGCGTTGTTACTTGTAGTTGCAGGGGATCTCCCAATTGCGGATGCTGGAAGCAAAGTTGCCTAGCGTGCAAATATAAGCGCTTGGTAACTGCGCCACAACCATAAAGGCGATCGCCCAAAATCGGTTTACCTAGCCCTTGCGAATCAGCAGCATGAACTCTTAACTGATGGGTACGCCCTGTTAGCGGCTTAAACTCAACACGAGTATAGTTTCCTTCTCTAGCTATTGCTTGAAAATGCGTGATGCTGGGTTTACCGCGCTGCCAATCAACTTGCTGATAGGGGCGATTATCAGGATTTCCCCACAGTGGCAATTCAATTACACCTCGGTCTGTGCTTACAATCCCGGAAAGTAGGGCTTCATAAACTTTGTGAACTTGCTGTTGCTGAAATTGGATACTCAGTTGGCGATGAGTTTGGCGATCGCGTGCCAGCACCAGAATACCGGAGGTGTCTTGATCGAGTCGATGCACGGCATTGAGTAAGATACCGTCTGTAAACAAATTACGCAAACGACCCAGAACGCTGTCTTGGCTATCAAAATAACGGCCGGGAACTGATAATAATCCTGCGGGTTTGTTGACGACAATCAACCATTCGTCTTTGTAAATAATTGGTAAGGTGACCTCTTCCCTAGAAGGGGAGGTTGGGGAGTTACTTAATCCTGACAGTAAAAAACCCATCAATGGCTGACAGCGTTCTGCACAAGCACCGTAAAATTTACCCGGAATTTTGTCTTGATCGGCGGCGGAAGATCCCCACCAAAACTCTGCCATTGCCAATGGTTTGAGATTATTTGTTGCTGCATAGTGCAGTAGCTTGGGGGCGCAACAGTCACCTGTGCCAGTAGGTAAGCCTCTCGGCATTAACTGCTGTAGCGATCGCGATTGTCCGAAAAAATTCATTACAGTGTAAGCCGCGTGCATCTGCGCCTGGAGTTGGCGAGAAAGTAGTTTACGCTGTTGTTTAAGTTGCCCTATTCGCGTATCTGCTGCTGCAATTAATTGCTGAAGCGGTTGTAAGACTTCATTTTGTTGGCGTTTGAGTTGTCGGCGCTCAATTCCCTGCTGACGGCTTTCTTCATCAAGTTGTTCAAGGGCAATAGTGAGTGCTTCTCCTGCGAGTGTTTCATAGAGTTGCTGACGTTTTTGCTGGCGTTGATGTTTGCAATCACGATGGCGATCGCTCATTGCTTGCAACTGCTGTTCAAACTCACGAGATAGGGTTTCGTAATCCTGCCTTTGTGGGAGTTGCTTGAGATGAATTAATTCCTGCTTGATAGCCTCCAATTCAGCCAAAGTCTGGGCTTCCTCTAAGGCAACTTCCTCTCGCCCCGGAATCGGTGGAACCCAACCTTCAACTACACTACAACCATTCAGCAACCCGGAGAAAGCTTTGAGTATTCGTTGTTCACTATTAGGTAATTCAACTAACAATACTCCATACATCTTGCCTTCAAGAGAATAAAGGTTATCGGTGGCAAGTTGTTGCATTAAACTCAGTGCGATCGCTTCTACTAAAGGAGTGCGAGGTAGCCTTAGTAAATGACCACTTTGAGGACAACGCCCTTCATAATAATAGCTTGGGGATGCGTTGCTGAGTGCAAAATTCCCGTCAATAAAATCTAAAAGCGGATGGAGACACATCATACAAGGTATGATATCAAGCCTGAGCGATCGTGTTTATGGGGGATGTGCGATCGCCTTTGCTGTAGACTATGCGATCACATTCACTTACTAAAAAAGCCGTTGCCTACACACTATAGTTCTTGTTCCAAAATTCTCTCAATATCTCTTCCAGCATAGAGAATTCGCAAAATTTGGATATTTTCGTCTTGTTTAAAGTAAAAAATTAGATACTTTTTAAAATCCTTAACAGCCCACTTACGTAGACCTTGTAAACGGGGATTCTGCACTTTATACAATCTACCCATTCCAGGCATTTTTGCTAACTGTGCAAAAGTCTCTCTAATTGCATCAAAAAATTTGAGTGCAGCATCAGGGTTTTCTTGGGCAATGTAAGCAAAATGCTCATCTATATCTAAACTGGCTTTAGGTGTGATAATTATCCGCTTTGTCATTATTGTTCCTGAAGCGGCTTGTTCATCAGGCGTATACGTTTTTGTTCCCACCATTCATCAGTAACTTCTATGGCTTCTCCACTCTCAAGTCCTTCAATTAAAAGTTCCTCTATATTTTCTTTAGCTTGGCGCTGTTGGTCTTGATTAATTAACTCTAAAAGATATTCGCTTATTGAAGCATAGCCGCCTTTTGTAACTTGTTCCTCAACAAAGATTTTCATTGAGTCAGACAAGAAAATATTTATACTAGTCATAAGCAAGCCAAAATTCAAAATAGTTCGGTTGGGATGCTCCCGTTTAATCTTGATTAATATTCTAATATGGATTGACTAAAGGCTCAGTACAGAGAGATTATCGAAAAAGTGCTGAAAGAGTATGCTGATTTTTTAGGTAGCAACGAGGAAGTTGTAGAACATCTCCGGGAGTACCTTGAAGATTTACAAGACGAACTTCAAGGGACAAGTGATTCAAGAACACTCAACAACAACTAATTGCAGCTAGCTGCTCAAAGTGCTAAACGAGAAATTGCGGAGGGAGGTGCGAAACCAATGGACTATGCTCAGTTATGAAGTCCGCAACCCCTTCATCTTTTTGGGATGCATACCAGTCTCTTGAATTCCTAAGCACTGACAATGAAATCTAGCGCCACAGATATATCTGGAAACCCGATTGGGTAAATTGTTCCACCTGTTAACGTGAACTTGGAAGCGTATTCACCATCTTGGGGGTCTCGAAATACTACAAGCTGCATTTTTTTGAGGTTAACTACCCAATATTCAGGGATTTCAGCTTCAGCATAGACTGTACTTTTAATTTCCAAATCTTTATCTAAGCTGGAATCTGAGTATTCAATCAGCCAGAAGATATTTTCAGGATAAGGATGACGATTGAGGTAATGACGACCCAAGCGTTGCACAATGGCGATATCTGGCTGGGCTTCCGAGTTTTTAGTCAGTCTAATTGGTTTACATTGACGAATCATAGCGCGATCGCCCAATAACCGAGTGAGATATTCCCCGGCTTCACTACTAAAATAGGCGTGGGGTTCGCCTTCCGGTGACATCTCTACAATTTCTCCTCTTAGTAATTCCACACACCGATCATCCAAGATGCCTGCTGCAATCATGCGATGATATTCATTTGTTGTCCACTTGGCTGGAGTTACAACCATAGCGATCGCTTTTTTATTGCTCTGATCATCTCATTTCACATCGTATCTTAAATAATCGCTCATACTGCAACACAGTTCAGTAGACTTCTGGCAAAATCCGAATAATTCTAAAAGGAACCACAGATGAACACCGATATTTATCGGTGTTCATCTGTGTTTATCTGTGGTTTTATATAGAAAACATAGACTTATGCAAGAAGTCTATTGCTGTGCCTTTACGACTAATCTTGAAGTTCCGAGTTCCAAGCACGACATTCCGAGTTTCAAGCTCGGTGTTCCGAGTTCCAAGTACGGCGTTTCGAGTTCCAAGCTCGGTGCTTCGAGTAAAAAGCACGGTCTTTCGAGTAAAAAACTCGGCGTTACGAGTTCAAAGCTCGGTCTTTCGAGTAAAAAGCTCGGCGTTACGAGTTCAAAGCTCGGTCTTTCGAGTAAAAAGCACGGCGTTACGAGTTCAAAGCTCGGTCTTTCGAGTAAAAAGCACGGCGTTTCGAGTTCAAAGCTCGGTCTTTCGAGTAAAAAGCTCGAATGAACACAAATTGTATGGGTGCATCCCAGTTTTTATTTTGCAATGAGAGGATAACGGTCATTGCGTTCGCGTAGCGTCTCGTAGAGAGGAGGAACGACGAAGCAATCGCATGGACTTACTCTGAGGAGGAGATTTTGCGCTTGCTTCGCTTCACTCCGTTTCGCTCGCAATGACATGCAAAAAAAGTGGGATGCTCCCAATTGTATTCACCTTGATAAAAACTTTTTCCCGCTTTTTAAGGTTATGGTGTACACACATCTCTATGCTGGGCGGACAATATTATCTGATCCCCCTCAATCCCCCTTAAAAAGGGGGACTTTTAAGAAATTTACGCGATTATTCCCTTTAAAAAGGGGACTTGAGAAAGTTTTCCCCCCTTAAAAAGGGGGGTTAGGGGGGATCAAAAGGTTGTGGGGCAAGTTTATAAGATTTGTGTGTACACCGTAGCTCCTACAAAAAGAGAAGTTTTCCAGATACCGTCAACAATCAGGATTTGCCGGACATTATCAGACAGAACTTGCAAAATTTGTCTGATCAATCCAAGTACCGTGGAACCCGTAAGGAACACGTTGGGGAATCATGATGCGAGCGACAGGTTCAGCCGTGATGTCTTTAGCATTTAATACAAGCAGTTCCGAAATGTTCGCCACTTCATCGTAGACAAAAGTTAGCAGCCAACCGTCATCCTCATCAATTGCATTTGGTCGAGGTACAAACACCCCCTCACCGCCATAACGTCCTTTTCCTAATACATGAGTTTGAGAGCTACCATTAGCAAAATCATACTTAATTACGCCATCGAACAGAGGTACGGAATTAGGTATCATTCGTGAACTGTAACCGTATCTAGTCTTGTGTCCCAGTTGTTGGTCGTTCACACGCGGAAATTCTGAAGGAATATCATCTAAAGGTTCTTCAATTACCGCACCTGTCTTCAGGTTGAACCGCCACTTATATAGAAAGGAAATATCACTGTGATTATCTTGTGGTCTTCCTGCAAGACCAAGCATAGTGGTAGTTGGCATTCGACAAGCGATAAGTACTACTTCATCTCCGTCCTCATAAGCATTGAGAGTATGAGCGACATAACACGCAGGTGCTTCAAACCAGCGAATGCTGCTATTATCTCCATGACGTGGCAGAATACCAAAGCGACTAGGAATATCTTTTTCAAAAAGTAAAGGTGGTTTTCCCTGTTGTGCGCGTTCCAAACGGAATGTCAAGGGCAGATTCATAAAGATTGTGTAGTTGGCGGTGATGGCAAAATCGTGCATCATCACCCCCACTGGTAAGTCAATTGGTACTGTCCGCAACAGCTTGCCTTGCGGGGAAACAACGCTGTATTGCAAGTGAGGTAAATTTACCCAAGAGTAGCCAAAAAACATCATTTCGCCAGTGGCACAATCGACTTTGGGATGAGCAGTGAAAGCGCTTTGCAACTCACCCCCATAAGTATAAGAACCGACTGTTGTGAGTTCAGGTACTTGGATTTGGTAAGGTTCTCCGCCTTCCCAAAGAGCCAACAAGCGATTGGCGTGCCAAACAACGGCTGTATTAGCAGTATTAATCGGAGGAGCATTAGGACTTTCTGGCTGAGGTGGTGTTAAAAAACCTGACCAAATTGCACGTCCAGCATCTTTTTCAGTTTTCCACCCCTGTGTTTGGATGTAGCGGTTATGATACTTGGCTTTGCCATTGCTAATCTGGACACCGTGTAACATACCGTGCCCATCAAACCAGTGATACCAAGCTGGAGATGGAAATAAGGGATTAGGGCCGTTACGAATTAACATCCCGTTAAGTTCAGGAGGTATTTCTCCAATTACTGAGAGATTATCTGCTGTTATTTCCAACTCTACAGGGGCAAAGTTTTTTTCTAAATAAAGATTACCTGCTACTAATACCATTATTTAACACGCCTCAAATTAGTTTATATTGCAACTATCAACAGCAACTTGTGGAAGATAGCTCATTCCACGAGCGAAGGTTTCAAGATTACCAGCTTTAGCTTCTAGCAAGCGTTTAATGCTCATATTTTCTGCTCCGTAATCTTCCATTTGAAGTTTGCCGTGACGGGGTGCTTTGCCACCTTTCCAAAAAGCGATGCGGTGGAGAATAAATCCACGAGCAGACGGATCGTTGAAAGCGCATGAACAGGGTATAAGTACGGTAGGGCAGCGTTGCAGGAATTGGTAATCAGGATAGAAGTAATCCTGCTCGATGAGATAATAATTGTTGAGTTTATGAGTTCGGAATGTGATTTTTACTGTTTGGTTATATTCATCTAAGAATTCACCCGATTGGTGAGCAACTTCGCCCTGCGATCGCAACAAATGTGACCAATTTCCAATATTCCGTAAGTCTTCCAAATATTCAACGGCTAATTCAATAGGAGCATCAACATAAATTGTGTCACTATCAACTGTATATTGCCCTTCAGCCGCTTCTGTAAGTCCCTCGTTGCGCTCCAGAATAGCTTTAAGAGAACGGCTTTCGCAAAGATGTACTGTTTTAATTCCCTGCATAATCATCGGAGTCCGCCGTTTTGGATCTATAAAGCTAATCCAATGAAAGTAAACTCCTTTTTCATTTGATTCCGGCTCCAAGTAGCTTGGAGGAAACAGCAGAACGGGATACCAATGAAAATAGTTATCAGGAGAAAATCCACAGTACCACTCAATGCCTAAAAATAGTGGATTTTCTATCTTTTTAAGATGATAATAAAGATTTCTCTGATAGCCAGCACAAGACCCTATCCAAGTATTATCATCTACCTTCTCTAACATTCGGCAATTAATAGTCCACTCGTTGAGAGTTTCTAAACGGCACAAGTAATTAAAAGCTGTATCCGGTGAAGTTGCAATATAGGCGGATGTAACAAACGTATTATTTTCCATTGCTCAATACCTTGAAGTTTTGATGTTTAACTAATTTAGTGATAAATGCTGTTGGTTTTTTGCTTTTGAATGCGCTCTTCTCCTAAAAGTTTAGATGCCATATATGTGGTGATTCCTTCAAAATCAGCTTTATGAAAAATCTCCAGAAGGGTATCATAAATTTTATGGACATGGCTGAAAGCTTTCACGTCATCATAGCCAATCATTTCGTTGTAAACGTTGATTAAGCCACCAGCATTAATTACATAATCTGGACAATAAAGAATATTTCTAGATTCAAGCATCTGGCTGTGTAAATCTTCATCTTCCAGTTGATTATTGGCAGCACCAGCAATTACAGGAGCTTGAATTTGGGGAATAGTTGAGCTATTCAGAATTCCACCTAAAGCACAAGGAGAAAATACATCAACATCCAATGAGTAAATTTCTTGAGGTTCTACAATGGTTGCTTTATAAAGTTCTGCAACTTCTTCTAATTTTTCTCTATTTAAATCGCTGACAAAAAGTTTGACCCCATTTTGATAGAGAAAATCACAGAGATGTTTGCCAACATTTCCTAATCCTTGAACTGCTACTCTCAGTCCATCGAGATTTTGCCTTTGCCAACGATACTCTGCTGCCGCTTTTATGGCTAAAGTCACACCGATCGCTGTTGCTAATGTTGGCCCACCTCCTGTTTCTGCAATTCCGACAACGTAACTAGTTTGTTGGCGTATTTTTCGCACATCTTCAGGCGAAAAATTTACATCTTGTCCTGTAACAAATCGTCCTTTAAGACTTTCGACAAACCGTGCATAAGATTTGAGCATGGCATCGGTTTTATCTTCAGGATGAGCAATAATAACTGCTTTTGCACCTCCAACAGGAATATTGGCACAGGCGGCTTTGTAGGTCATACTGCGACTCAGACGGAGAACGTCTTGCAAAGCTGCTTCTTCACTTACATAAGGCAATAGGCGAGTCGCCCCCATAGCTAATCCCAAACTGGTATCATGAAGGGCAATAATTGCTTTGAGATTGGTTTCATGGTCATGACAAAAGAGAACTTGCTCGTGACCCATTGCTTTAAGACTTTCAAAAAACTTCATAAATTTTCTATGAAATAAAAATATGGGCGTTGCTGAGTGAAAGTATGAATAGCCTTACGCACAGAGAAGTTGCGGTGCGGGGGTTCACGCCGTTGAGCAAACTTCAGTGGACACGGAGGCGCAGAGACGAAGAGGTTGAGATATTGAATTTTGAATTTCGACATAAATTCTTTGCGTCTTTGCGCCTACCCTGCGGGAAGCCCTTCGGGTGAATCCTACGGATACGCTACGCGAGCGGCAGTTGCTTCAAGTCGCTTAACCCTTTCTCGCTCATGGGGGAAACCCCCTGCGTACCCGTCGCTGCCTCACCAACGCACTGCCTCACCACTCCGTGTCTATGCGCGAAACAAAATTCATCCCATTAATCAGCAACGCTAAAAATGGTTACTTTAGCAAGGGAAATGAAATTTCTTTGTTTGGACTATCTGCAACTCCTTGGGCAAGTAAACCTTGATTACGTCCGCGAGATGGTGCTTGCCGAGTTGGGTCGATCATTACATCAATCACAAATGGGGTAGAGGCTGCCAGTGCTTGTTCTAAGGCTTTGCGAATATCAGATTCAGTTTCGACGCGAATACCATCAGCCCCCATACCGCGAGCAATCATCACAAAATCTGTGCGGGGAATGGTTGCATCTGCCTCAAGCCCTAGCATTGCCATTCCCTGGAAACACATATTGTATCGGGCATCATTGAGGACAATCCAGACGGCAGGAATCTTGTATTTCACTGCTGTGCTGATTTCGTTGTTCATCAACATTGCACCATCGCCAACAATGGCGATCGCTTTGCCATGAGCTTTAGCAGCACCAACAACTCCCGTAGCTGCATGACCCATAGCTCCAATTGCAGTACTGACTCGATAACGCTTAGGTAGGGCAAATCGTAGGAGGTGGGTTGCCCAAGTAAACGAATTACCCGATTCTGCCATAATAATTGCATCGCTGTTTTCAACGCACACCTGCTGAATCTGCTGCATTAAGACTTCAGGGCGTACTAGTTCATTGTTGCTTGGTTGAATTATTTCAGCTTCAGGATGAGGTAGGGTTACTAATTTTGATTCTGCAAAATTGTCTGGCCAGTATTGCAGCAGTGACTCCACAAAAGTTTTCACTTCACATAGAACAGGAAAAGTTGGCACGGATGGATAGGCAACCCCTAGAATATCTGGATCAACATCAACATGAACAAATCCAGCTTGGGGAATCATTTGGCTGCTCCAGAAAGAAGTCGGTTCCCCAAGGCGGGTTCCTAAGACTAATATGCGTTGAGGAGAATGCTTTTGCATATATGTAAATACTGAAGCATGACCCCCCAAACCTGTAACGCCCACAAACTGAGGATGATTTTCAGGGAAAATACCTTTGCCACGAGGTGAACACATGACTGCGGCTCCGGTTCTTTCAGCCAGTTGGCGGATCTCTTCGGCTGCGGATCTTGCACCAAAACCAACCCAGATCGCAAAGTTACCTTCAGATAGTAGATGTATGCATTTGGCAATTGTGTCTTTGCTAGGAATATTTTGCGCCAAAGATAAATCTACTTGAGGTAAAGATTCATGTATCAAACTCGACTGCAAGTTTGTCGGAATACTCAAATGAGCCACAAAGCCGTTTGGTCTTGTTAAGCCAAGAGCAATTCTGCGAGCAGCTTGTGGCAGTTGTTCGGCGCACTCAAGAGTTGTTGCATAATGGAACAGCGCTCCTGAGGTAAAAATTCCTCCAGGTATTGTCTGCTCATGAGTTTCTTGGATCGCATACCGTCCATGCTGTAATGCTGAAGTAGAAGCGGATAGGAGAATCACCTTTGCTCCCTCACCACGCGCTGCTAAAATCCCGGTCAAGGCGTTGGTAATACCTGGGCCTGCTGTGGTGAAGATGACAACAGGGCGATCGCTAGCCAAAGATGCTTCTGCTGCTGCAAAGGCTGCTCCGACTTCGTGGCGAAAGTGAAGTACTTGGATCTGGCTGTTTGAGAGTGAACCCCAAAGCTTTGCCATCGCGCCGCCAGAAACACCAAAGGCGTATTTAACTCCTAAATCTTCTAGTAACTTGACAATTGCATCTGAGAGTAAGAGCGATGGGGATGACTTGATGTCTGCGTGCTTTTCATGTCTGAGGTAATCATCATTGAGTTTAGCGTTAGTTAGCCTCGATTCCATTAACTTCATTGCCAATTTGTTGTAAAACGGGGATTGCACAAGCAAGTTCGATGAAACTTTATTTTCGTTCATAGATGATTAGAAAAAGTTATTACATGAAGACATACAAAAGCAGATATGTCGTGTTTTAGAAATGAGTGCAAATTGGCACTAGTTTGTTGCAGCGATCGCTAATAGTTGGCAGATTGATTCTGACGATTAGGTATTTTAAAAGCAGCACGAAACCGTTATCCAACAAACACGAAGTCTAAGATATTGATGTTAAGTTTTGATAATTTATGTCTGCACAAAACTACTGCCGTGCAATTTATAACTGCATGGGCTTGGTTCTAGATGTGAGCCTTTAAGTAGCAGTACCAAAGTAGCTATTCATGCATGAAAAAACTTAGTTTTCTGGAAATTTTTATAAATAATTAAGGAGGTAGCCAAAGTTCGTTTATAAGGATATTAGGGAGAAAAATACTTGCAATATCATTTTTCATGATTTAGCATATCGATTTTGTTTCCTAAACTTGACGAGGTTGATAGCTAAAGCTCTGATTAGTTAAAAGCTCTGGCTATAATGCCTTTATAAAACGAGTGGACAACATCAATATTCTCATTTATTATATTTAAAATTTCCTCATTGTCAACGAAAAAGTTAAGTAAATCTATGTCATGCCCAGCATGACTTAAATCAATAACATAGTGATTGTATAAAAAGGTTTGAGCTTCTCTATTAATTCCTGCTTCGCTCAAAAGTTCTAGTTGATAACCAATATGTTTAGCAAACAAAAACTCCATGTAGGATGAGTATCCTAAAAAGCCTATGAAGTTACTTTGATTTAACAGTTTATTTTGTGAATTAATTAAGCTTTTTGATTCATCGAAAACGTCATTAATTTTATTAAATATCTGAACACCTAATTTTTGTAAATCCCTTAATGCCAAGACTTCGTGTCCTATCTCCTCATCAGCCTCGGATTCCATTGTGTGAACAAATTTGCTTCCGCGTTTTAATTTTTCCTCAGAAAAACTTTTCGTATATTCAGCTATACGTTGATGAAATAAAACTTGAAAATCAGGGGTATGGCTACTACAATACCAAGCTTGAATTAAATAGCGGATATAACCGTCACAGGTGATTTTACCTTGCTCCTTTCTTGTAGATAGTAGTTCATCTATTTCTTGCATTTTTAGCTGCATCCGATTGATAACTTTTTGAGCTATAGGAGCTACTTGGCTTCTTTCAGCCTCTATTAGCTTGGCTTTTTGCTGAACCAATCTATCCAAAGAAATTTTATTTATATTTTTGCTTTGTAAAGCTAACTTGTTGATAATTTCTGCATTAATTGAGTTAATTTCATGAGAAATATCCAATAGTTCAAATGTGGTTACATTCATTTCTTGTGTACTCATTTTTTGTTTCCTTTAACTAAATAAATAACCTTAGCGTTAGCTTGCAGACGCTTTAAAATTAGCTCAAAATTTAATGAAATATAGCATCTGTTGTCATGAAGATACTGTCTAGAGCAAGCACTAAATTTTAAAATACCTGCTGAGACTCAGATAGTTTGCGCTTTTCGTAGTTAGAAAAATTTTGAGCCGTAAAGGTATGATTAAATACCTCAGATTTTCTCTTAGAAAGCGGTATTTGTTACCGTTTTTTGCAAACAAATAGGCTTGGCTAAAACTTTTCTAGAGCAACAATGTGACCTATTTTTGTATTACCTCATGGTGCAGTAAGCTGGTAAAGACAAGCCTTTATCAGCAAAGCATTAGAGTTAGCAAGATGCATACTCTTGAGACTACGAAAAATGATCGTATGTGCTTGTTAATACTCAGCTAGGATTTTATTCCAAAAGTAGTAGCATAGCATCTTACTTTAGATAGAGATTGTAAAAAATAAAATATGCTACCTTAAAAGTTTTGAGTTTTAAGCTGTTACATCCTAAAATTTTATGAGCCGCAAGCCAAAAATTTCTATGCTCTCAAAGAAAGGTCGTAAGTGTGCGATCGCCTCCGGTGCTGCGCTCCGCGCGATCGCATACTTAGGTGCTACTTAATCGGCAATTCAATGATAAATTCTGTTCCTTGTCCCACTGGTTTTGTTGTAAAGAAAGGATCATAGAACTATATTTACCAAATTATATGATGTCCGGCAAATTACCCTTAGTATGTCATTGCGAGTGGAACAAAGTGAAACGACGCAATGGCTAGGTTTTGGGATTGCTTCCCTACGGTCGCAATGACGGTTATTTGAACTGACATGATATTACGCATAGACACTTAATGCAGTGCCAATATATAATTCCCAATTCTTTGAAGATATCAACTGCATCATAGAAAATATAGGAATTTTATTGGTAAAAATCGTGAGTGGTAAAAAAAGTGTTTTTGAGGACTTTAGTCTTCGCTGCGAGAATTGTTTATTTATATTAATTAACGGAACATGATATAAACGCTGTACTAAAAGTTAGCGTTGCACAATCAAGGAATGATTCTTGTAGGGGAGCCACTGCGTTGAGCATCTTACCCGCTCGAAAAAATCAGGGATGAGTGTCCACCCATCCCACAAGAATATTAGGCATTGCAGAACAGTAGGATGAATTGGGGCAAGCTGGAGAGGCTGGGGTAGCAGGGGAGAAGGTTTCTGATGTTGCTAAATCATTTCGCAAATATGCAACGCCTAAAAGTTTATTCAATCCTGGCGCGAAGTGCGGGAGAGCGGAATAAAGATTGAAGTCCAGCCTGTCTTTCTGCAACTTCTTCTGGGGCAGATTCCCACAAACTTTCGTAGTAGAAGAAGGCTACACCCAAGCCGCGTTCTTGAGCAGCCCGCACTTGTGAATGAATTTGCCGCATTGGGACTGGCTTATTTCGCAATCCTGCCATAATTCCAACTCCGGTTGGAATCACTTGCTGCGCTTCTCGAATTTCTGTTCGGGAAAGATTGGCAATAAAATTTTGAAGATTGGGACGATAAATTTGCACAATTAACTCGTCTACAATATTCAATCGTATCCAGGTAAGCCAGTCTTGTAGTTGAAACTTGTAAGCAAAGTCGTAGTAATTGGGGGAAACAGAAAAAATTGCTTTGGGTTTTCTGGCTTTGACAGCTTGGTTGAGTTTTACCATGAACGCTGTGATTTTATCTGCCCGCCATTTTACCCATGCTGGATCTTGAGGATTGCTTGGGGGATTATTCTTAGTTTCTTGAGTGTACAGTGCCACTGTGTATGGATCGTAGCCAAATTCGTGGGGTAAACTCATGTGATCGTCAAACTGAATGCCATCAGCATCATACTGGGTGACGTTTTCTAACACGAGATCAGTGATAAACTGCTGCACTTGTGGATGAAAGGGATTGAGCCACATAACCTCACCCGCAGCACTAATAGAAGTTTGGCTACCATCCCGCTTTTGCGTAAACCAATTTGGATGATTCAATACCAGTTCTGAGGTTGGCGGAGCCATAAAACCAAACTCAAACCAGGGAATCACGAGTAAGCCTTGGCGATGGGCTTGGTTAATTAAGTCTGCAAGGATATCATGTCCATCGGTTCCTCGCAAAACAAAGGGTTGGATACCTCTACTTTTTGCTACGGCGCTGGGATACATCACATAGCCAGAATTCCATATTACGGGATAAATAGTATTAAAGTTCATCCGCCGCAGTTGGCTCACGGCATCCTGCACTTTGGCTCGTTCCTTGAGAATATCGATATCGTTGTTGGTCATCCAAACCCCGCGAATTTCTTCACGGGGTAGCTGGGCGATCGCAGGGGTGAAGTTACCTACCAGTAATGCCGTCACGCACGATATTAAAACAAGTATCGGGAAAAAGCGTTTGAGCCACGCCTGACGAAAACTCACTCCGCGTCTATGTCGCCAACCTGGAATTAGAAAAATCAATTTCATAGGTTTGAATGATGCGTTAACTACCCACATGCGCCATTGCTTGCTTTGTGATGAAGTCCACTAGTCATATAGTCTACAAGCATTTATGCTTACTAAAGAATTAGTTAATTGGTAGTCGCGCATCCCTGGATCAAAATTTGTCCTCAGAGAACCTGGAGCAAATTCAGCAATTTCAGTAAATTAAGATAGTTGACGTAGCTAGTATCTATTAGTGCCCAATATACCCTACACATTTAGAATAAAAGCTCAATTTAGTCGTAGATAAAGCATTTTATTTATCTGCAACCCAAAATTTACGTATAAATTTTGTATTATTCAAAACTTAAATTTTATCAAGTATGGAAGTGTTAAAATAATATGTTAGAGAGTGTCAGAGCTTCTAACTTTTGGAAAGAGGTTTTGATACAGCTGGCAGCCCTTATCCACAAATTGGACTATGGGCGCGGGTGGACAAGGCTCAACCATAGTCTTTTTCTCAGTTTTGCGATCGCCTTCAATTATACTTTGACAAGAGTGATAAAACAGAGTTAAGGGGTTAAAAAGTCTAAATGGTTTCCTGGTTGGGCACGCAAATCTTCTACAGTCCCCTGAATTTGTAATTTGCCTTGGTTTAGTAGCACAATCCAATCAGCACGCATAATTACTCTAGGACGGTGGCTAATCAGAATCGTAGTTTTACCTTTACGATGTAACAACAGTTGATTCAAAACTTGAGCTTCACTTACTGGATCAAGTCCAGCAGTTGATTCATCTAAAATTAAGACTGGTGGGTCGTTGATGATGGCTCGTGCTAGAGCCAGTCTTTGGCGTTGTCCACCAGAAATATTTGATCCAAATTCACCTAAGACAGTTTGATATTTTTCAGGGAGTTTACTAATAAAATCGTCAGCCTCAGCAATTTGGCAAGCGGTGACAATTTGCTCAAAGGTGACATGAGGAGAACCTAAACGGAAGTTTTCAACAATCGAGCGACTCCAAAAATGAGCGTCTTGAGGAACAAGGACAACTTGTTGCCGTAAACAATCAAGGGCTAGGTCTTGCAGATTATAAATACCAATGCGAATATTACCAGAATTAGGTGAATATAATCCGGCAATCAGTTTAGCAAGAGAACTTTTTCCACAGCCTGATGTACCAATGAGGGCAACAACCTTACCGCCAGGAATCGTGAGGGAAAAATCCTCCAGTAGCTCTAGCCTGCCGGCGTAGTGAAAGTTTAGATTTGTGCAAATAATATCTGCATTGCCAGGAATTTTAGCAAAGGGTTTTTTAGTATCGTCTGGATTTTCAGGTGTAGAGTCGATAACTTCTGTTAAGCGCTGCGTGGCAGTTTTGGCACGAGTGAATTCATCTATAAATCCAAGTACAGCACCGATTAACCCCAAAAAATTACCATTCATCCCGTTAAATGCCAAGAGTTGACCGATGCTAAGTTCTTTATTAATAACCAGGATGCTACCAAAACCAAGCAAACTAACGCTGCCAATACCATAAACTAACCCAGAGAATATATTATTAATAATTCCAATCTGAATTGTGCGAAATGTTTGGTTTGATAGCCGACCAAATCTGTTTTGAAATTCTTCCCAAAATTGAGGAGCAGCAGTAGTAGTTTTGAGTGTCAGCGCGCCTTTAAAGCTTTCAACGAGAACGCCCTGGTTTTCTGCGTCTAAGACCAATACACTTCTGACTTTTTGTTGAAGCGTAGGCAAGAAAACCACTGTAGATAAACTCATGACAATAGCAACAATGATGGCAACAAAGGTGAGTTTCCAGCTATAGAACAGCATGAAACCCAAAGAAACCACTCCAATAAACAATTGGCTAGGCAGACCGATAACTGCCTGAGAAACTAGCTGATTAATTTGTTGAATATCTTGCAATCTGCTAACAATCTCGCCACTGCGACGGGATTCATAGTAATTCAGAGGCAGCCGCAGAATTGTTCTAGCAAATTCTAGAACTAGCCCTAACTCAAGCCGTTGGGCAAAATGGGCAATCAGGTTATTTTGAACTAGTTGCAGACTACTTGACACCAAATTCATCACTACAACGGCAATAATCACAGCACCAAGAAGCTTGATATCACCTCGAACTAGGACATCATCTGTAAGAATTTGCAGCAGCAAAGGAGAAGTTAACGAAAGCAGTCCGATAACTAGAGCGCAGAGAAAAGCCTCGAATATTATGCCTTTATAAGGCAATACACGCCGCACAAAGCGCCAAAGACCGTCGATTTTATCATCCGGTTGAGCATAAAAGCGAACCGAATCTGGCTCTAGTAAAAGCATCACCCTATCTGACCAAGCCTCCGTTAATTCTTTTCTAGAGACATAACGGATGTTAACGGCTGGGTCGGCAACTACATATTTCTTGCCTTTTTGACCATACAAAACAACCCAGTGGTAGCCTTTCCAGTGAATGATTGCTGGCAGTGGCGCTTGATTCATCCGGTCTAATATTTCATTTGATGCTCTGACTGAGCGTGCATTGAAACCAAGCGCCTCAGCTCCCCGCCTCAATCCCAATAATGTTGTTCCTAATTGTCCAGTACCGACTGCTTCCCGGATGCGATTTAGTGTAAAGTTACGCCGATAATGTTTGGCAACAGAAGCAAGACAAGCCGCTCCACAATCTTCTTCACTATGTTGTGCAACAACTTGATATTTCATTTCACACTCCAATACCCAATAACATCGTGATCAAACCCAAAAAAATAGCAGGGTTGTTCTCCCTGCGTGGTTAAAAATTTGACCAACAGTTGAGTTGTAGTATCATTCCCACTCACTTTCTAATAGGGACAATAGATCATCTAATTCTTCTAACTCTGCAATTTCACCTTCTTCGAGAG
The DNA here is from genome assembly GCF_059505145.1 of Mojavia sp. Classification (NCBI taxonomy): domain Bacteria; kingdom Bacillati; phylum Cyanobacteriota; class Cyanophyceae; order Nostocales; family Nostocaceae; genus Mojavia; species Mojavia sp. The sequence continues at coordinate 111,207 of NZ_JCACKA010000036.1, read as the reverse complement.
TTCGAGTAACTTGGACTTTTACATTTTTTCTACCTGCTTTCCCAGATGATCCCTTTTTTATAATAATTTTACCAGAAATCACCTGATTAGAAAGCACCAAACTCTGACCGCCAGACAGGTTTGCTTCTTCGATTTCATTCAATGGCATAAACATTGGGGTTGTTTGAGCGCTTTTCATGAGCTTACGTTAAGCTAGGTTGCTAATTATCACTTTTGAGCCTTTTACAAAGCTATTTTCATTTGTCTTCAAATTCCCGCAATTAGCCTTGTGAGCTTTCTTACAGAATCTCCCCACTTTTAAATAATCTTCTTTTATTATATCAACAGAGAAAATATCGGTAATTTTAGTATGTCTACCTTTAGACAGATTTACTTAACTGTTAGGAATAAGCTCTGTAAAAACAGTTTCGTTATCGTTCAGAAATTCCTAGCTAGATTGTGATGAAGATGGTCGATTTTTCAGAAATTAGCGTTTAATTTTCCTACTTCGCTAGTCAAAACTCAGCAGTATATTTAGGGAAACGCGCTAATGAAGCCTTATTGACGGTTGTATAATAGCAACCGTCAATAAGGCTTTCGTCAATAAGGCTTTTTTAAGTTTTTTGAAGAAAAGTAGGTGGGTAGGAAAAGGTATGTTAGGATAACCGCAATAAATAGCTAATGGCTACGTAGGATTAAGTCGATTAGCTATTAGGTTCCTACGTAAAAGTAACTTACACCTGCGTCAACAGGGTAATTTTTAATACGCGATCCTTTGTCCAGTAAAGACGCGGTTAAGCGTGTCTTTACGTTAATTATTTCCCTCCTCCTAAACCTCATAAGTTTGCCTATTACTCTAAAGTTTTACGGTGTTCGTTCCACCATCTCCACCAGCTCCACCGGTAAGGGTAATAGTAGACTTGATAATTTTACTCTTATCATCAAGACTCAAAGTAACATCTCCACCATCGCCACCATCGGCTGATTGCGTGATATCAACCTTGACGAGGACAGGTCTGACTTTAGCGGGCTTCCTCTTACCACCAGAAATATTGGCTTCTTCGTTGGGATTGAGTGTAGTAAACAATGTGCTTTCCATAATCTTAGTTCTCACTTAGTAAGGGGAAATGTACAGTTGCACCACATAAAAGTAACCAATAAATAGTATATTTAGTAACTTTTTGTGCTGCTGTTTTGATTATAGAGTTTTTAATAGCTGATGTAGCATTTTTTTTTTAAGAAATATTTAGGACAAAAGTCCAAAAAAATATATTTTTAGGCAGTATTTTATACTTCATTTTAATTTAAAAAGTTATTGCCTACCTAGAAAATATAAGTTTTCTTATACTCTCAGTATGCTGATTTCAGATTATTTCAGATTATTTTTGTAATTTTATTGTTAATATTATTAGTCTAAATAAATACTAATAATATTAAGCATTTATGTGTAAACGACCGTAAAATGCTTTATTTTAGAAAGCTTATAGCGTCTTATATCAATAAAATGATTATTTTTTATACAGATTTTTGTCAACTAATACTGGTTAAATAAAACAGTAGGGTTCTACAATTTAATATAAGTATTATGTCTGAAATAGAGTTTGGTGTTGATTGAATTTATACACTCAGTATTTTAACAAGTATAAGCTATTGTCATATAAATACATTTAAAGCTGCTGGATTTGAGATTAAACGATAAATCAATCTCGACTCTAACGCTCCCTACTATTACCTCTTCATACCTCAAACAATAGAACCTTAACTGAAGGAAAAAGCTTATTTATCTACATATAAACTTTTTAAATAGAAATCAAGATTGGATAAATTGTAGAAGAAAATATAAAGGTTAGGTAAGAATTTTTAGTTGATTCTGGAAATTTATACCAATAGATAGAGGCTAAATCTTGCCTATTTAGCTAGATCTAGCTAGCTAGATTTTTTGCTAGATTATTTGCACAACCAAAATGTCTTTTAGCGCTCATGTTTATAGACCCCCAACCAGACTTTCTCCGCTTAGTCGAAAACGACGAATATCTTCCCCCAATCAATATATGGACAAGGATGGGAGGGATATTTTTAATCGGAACTGTTGGCGTAGCCTTCGGCTTTGCTAGCGTCATTCAATACAACATTACGGTGAAAGCTGATGCTACCGTCCGCCCAACTGGAGAAATACGATTAGTGCAAGCAGCAACCGAGGGAACGGTTACAAGCATCAAGGTGAAAGAAAATCAGGTGGTAAAAAAGGGAGATGAGATTGCACTGCTCGACAACTCCCAATTGCAAAGTAAAAAAAGCCAAATTATCGGAAATATCCGGCAGAATCATTTACAACGAGCGCAAATCAGTGCACAACTAAAAGCGCTACAGGCTCAAATTGCTGCTGAGTCCAATTCGACGCGGCGAGCGATTATCTCTGCTCAAGCTGACCTCAGTGGTAACCAACGGGAATATCGAGACAAGCAAATTACAACTCAGGCAGAAGTGCAAGAAGTAGAAGCCTCTGTAGAGTTAGCGAAGGAGGAACTGAAGCGATATCAGCAGCTGGCAAATACTGGAGCGATCGCAACTTTACAAATCAAGGAGAAAGAACAAGCTTTCAAAGCGGCAAAAGCCAGATTAGAACGCACCAAAGCTGCACTGAATCCCATTGGCGCAAATGTGGCGATCGCACAAGAACGCATTGCCCAAGAACGAGCAAAAGGTGAGTCTACCCTCGCTACATTGAACAAAGAAAAACAACAACTCATCGGACGTCAAGTAGAAATCCAAAATCAAATCAGCAGCGCTCAAGAAGAGTTAAAACAACTCTTATCACAACTGCAAAAAACTGTAATTCGGGCTTCAGAGGCAGGTACTATCCTAAAACTAGAATTAAGAAATCCTGGGCAGATTGTGCGTGTTGGCGATGCGATCGCTCAAATTGCCCCTAGTACAGCTCCTCTGGTGATCAAAGCTCGTGTTGCCGCTGCTGAGATTAGCAAGGTACAGGTATGTAAAGCAGCACAAGTACCAGAATGTACAGAGGGAAAAGTACTAATGCGAGTTTCTACCTATCCTTACCCGGATTATGGCATCCTCAAAGGTGCTGTTAGAGCTATAACTGCCGATGCTATTACACCTCAAGTTAACGGCAACAGTCAAACTGCGCCTTACTATGAGCTGACAATTGAGCCAGAGAAACTTAATTTAAACAAGGACGGTAAATCCTATCCTATTCAACCAGGGATGGAAGTTACAGCTGATATCATTTCCAAAGAAGAAACATTACTGAGATTTATTCTGAGAAAAGCAAGGCTGCTCACAGATTTATAGGTTGATTGATATCGTGTTCGGTTAAAGACTTATCATTAAGACCGCAGGGAGCAGGGGGAGAAAGGGTTTTTACGTTTTTGCACAGATGCGGGAATTATAACTAATTATCCGAACTTGATATGAGAAGGAGAGAAGAATTCTTTTCTTTTGCGGCTTCTTCCCCCAAGTGTTCAGAATTTTGACTGCAACCAGGATATCATCGCTTAAAGAGAGCGATCGCTTTATATTTTCTCTTTGGCTGGTGTAGCAATACCACGCCTAACTAAACTCGCCTCAAGTTCCTTAATAAATCGTAAGTCTTCTTCCGGTAAGGGTTGGCTTTGGGATGGATTCTTCTCCAAAAAAGTGAATGCTTGGCGAAATTGCCGTGAACTGGCCGCAATTGGCGAGTCAAAATGACAGCTGATAATCTGTTGAAAATCCCAACTAGCAACTTTGTCGGCCCAGTCAAGTACTTGTTTTGGCGCTTGGGGAAGAATTAGAGTTTGCAAAATCGGCGCTACAAATAAACGTCCATTTCCTCTTAAAGCATCAAATGAGTACTGCCAGTTTTTTTGCCATCGGAACGGAAATAAACCGAAGTAAGCCTTACTTGAACGATCAGGTGCTTTGAGAGCATCTTGAAATATCTGCCTCAATCCAGCGACCTCCAACACCCTGGGACGGAAGTAAATCGCAAACAATGAGATACGTTGCCATCCTTTGCGACGATTCGCTTGATTATCTTCGATTACCTGCAAAGCGTTGTCTCTGGCATGAAACAGCAAGGGGTATGGATCTAATTGCGCGATCGCAGGTGGATTATCTGGTACAGAAAGTACAGAATCAGTAACAAGCAAAGTGCGCGATCGCTTGTGAAAGATTGCAACTTCACCAAAAGATCCCCGTCCAAGGTTGATGTCTAACACCGCATACTCAAATTCATTGGCGAAGGGAACTTGGCTGTTGTCTTCTGGTAGCACCTGGGTACGTCTTTGGGGAAAGCCAAGCCAACTCAGCGGTAAGTTGATTGGAAAGCTCCATTGGTGCGGAGCAACAAATACCTGCGCTTGGGGAAATTTTCTGGCAAAAGGGCCAACAAAAACTTTATGCTCCAATCCAGAACTAGTTGGCAGGATAATATATTTAACTTCACCGTGCCTTGCCACTAATTCGTTAAGGAGGTAGATACACTCGGTCGTTGGAGCAACAGGTGCGTAGACCAACAAACCACCTACTTCAAGCTTGACCACGGTCATCCGAATTGGCACGATGGTGTAGAGGATGCCTTGAAGCTGGTCGAATGTCCAAATAGTGTCCTTAACTACTTCAAAGCAAAGTGTCCGCCGTTTGCTGTAGGGGTAAAGTGGTACAGCAGGCCAAAACGGCCATGACCAATCTCGCGGATGCATCTGTCGTTCTTGCGACCCTTGTATATTCATCACTGGAAGGGTTGTTGGTTGTGTAGGAATGAGTTTTTAGTAAATATTTTGCGATCGCAGTTCTTTCTAAAGAATTGCCTAGAGACAGGGAGCAGTTCTTTCTAAAGAATTGCCTAGAGACAGGGAAATGAAGGTGTACCTAGCTTCGCAAAAATCAAATAGGGTTTTATATCAAAATTGAGTAACCGTAACACTGATACCAGAATCAAGCCGAGGCACTTTTAAATACTCAATTGGTTCGCTGTTATGTTGAGGAATTTGATTATTAGTTTGGTTCTGGCATTTCTTAAATATAGCTTCTGGATTTTCAAGAAACTCAAGGGGATTAATCTTTTTACATCCTTGCTCTTGCGTAATATAAATTGAATTAGCCGTTTGTTTTAGATCCTGACTTTGCTCACTGACATTACTCCACTTAGCATTAATCGTAGCGGGTTCAGTTATCAGAACAGCTGCTTGATTAGGTTCATCTATTACAGGCAGGATAACAGCAGCTTCATCAAGTTTGCCTGTTGCCGATGGAAAAATATTTTCTTGGTTGGCATAGGCGCTCTGAGTTACAGCGAATGCGCTAACCAGAACAACGAAGACTAAGAGCGAGAATTTCATAATTAAATTTCTCAAGATTCAATGTAAGTGTAAAAATGACAACGAGCTAAATAAAAAACTCAAAAATAGTAGCCTGATATCAGTAGCTACAATAATATTGGTAGTTATAAATACATTTATAGCAAAAATAGTGTTGCGAGTGTGGAAATTAATTTTATACTGGTTTTGTGAACCTACCTAAATCCCTGATTAATGGGTAAATAGTGCGCCCCACATTTTTGTTCAAAAGTTTACAACAGACATATAGAGGAATAGATAGCGCTGTCAGGCTACATCTCTGCTCTGAATAGACATTTTGCACCTATCGCCTTAACAGATAAACCTTACTATAAAATAGCCTTCCTTAAGTTGGAATGACTATTAAATAATTGTTGTCCTTTGGGCAGAAGATTTTAATTGATGAAACTACTAATATTTTTGATGAATTAATAGAACGTCTAACTTCCGTGTGATGTCTCTTGATTCGCCACTGATTCACTTATGTCAGGTTAATTAGCTTGGAGACTCTAGATTATGCGCTGGGAATTTGGCCGTAGAAGCACTAATGTTGAAGACAGGCGTGGAACTCGGCTTTCGGCTCCTGTTGTAGGAGGTGGTATTGGCGCAGTTATTCTATCGCTGGTTGTTGCCTTATTAGGGGGTGATCCAAGTGTAATCTGGGAACAAGGACAAGCACCGAGCGATCGCCCCTACTCACAATCTCCTCAAACACAACGTTCTGCGGGTGATGACCGCATGGCTGATTTTGTTTCAGTTGTCCTAGCAGACACAGAAGATACATGGCGCAGTCTGTTTCAGCAAAGAGGACAGACTTATGCGGAACCCACCTTAGTTCTTTATTCGGATGCAGTGGAATCTGCTTGCGGTTTTGCGCGATCAGCTGTTGGCCCATTTTACTGCCCTAGCGATCAAAAGCTCTATATTGACTTAAGTTTTTATGAGGATTTGAAGACTCGGCATCAAGCACCAGGAGACTTTGCCCAAGCGTATGTAATTGCTCATGAAGTTGGGCATCATGTCCAGAATCTTATGGGCATTTCTAATCGAGTTCAAGCATTGCAGCGTCAAGCTGATAAAGTAGAAGCAAATCAACTCTCAGTCCGGCAAGAGTTACAGGCAGACTGTTTTGCTGGCATTTGGGCGCACCATGCCGAGCGCTCACGGCAAGTATTAGAAACAGGTGATGTTGAAGAAGCACTAAATGCTGCCAGCAGTATTGGTGACGATCGTTTGCAAAGTCAAGCAAGAGGGTATGTTACCCCTGAGTCTTTTACGCACGGTAGTTCAGCCCAAAGAGTCCGCTGGTTTAAGCGGGGCATTGAAACAGGCGATCCAGCGCAATGTAATACTTTTGCAGTTAAAAATCTTTGAAATTGAATTGCGTAGCGTTATCTTTGGGACGACAGCGATCAGTTGAGGCAATCATATCATGTTCGGTTAAAGACTTATCATTAAGACCGCAGGGGGAGCCAGCGCGTTGGTGAGGCAGCGACGGGTACGCAGGGGGTTTCCACGCCACTTGCTACAACGCGGGAAACCCGCGCAACGCAGTGGCTCCCCATGAGCGACTGCCGAAAGGGTTAAGCGACTTGTAGCGACTGGCGTGGCAGGGTGCAGGGGGAGAAAGGCTTTTTACGTTTTTGCACAGATGCGGGAATTATAACTAATTATCTGAACTTGATATCAAAACTCAGGAGAAAGCAATGGGTGAGTCTCCAGAACAAGAAATTGAAAACTTGGAAGTAGAACTAGCTCAGGCAATGCTGCATAATGATGTCGCAGCTTTGGATAAGTTCTTATCGGACGAGGTAATTTTCACCGATCCTCAAGGTGATGTAATCGACAAAGCACAAGACTTGACCCTTCACCAATCAGGTGGCTTGGTGGTCACAACTTATGAAACAGCTGATTTAATCATTCGAGTGTTTGGCTCAACAGCAATTACTAACTTGAAGGCGAGAGTGGGGGGAATGTTCAAGGGTTCACCCTTCTACGGTGTCTACCGTTATACACGCACATACCTGAAAGAGCATGGCAAATGGCGAATTATTGCAGCACAAGCAACAGCGATCGCTTCGGAGGGTGGAATAGATAAGCAATAACGGTTACCTTGACATACTCCCCGCAATTGAATTGCGGGGATTCTGGGATCAGACAGCGATAGCAGGATTAGCCCGTCTTACATCACCTAACCTAACAGTCGATGCCCCGACTGCACAAATATTCCGAGCGGCGTTTTCATCGCGTCCGTTCACAGATTCACAGGATGGGCAACGCCACTCTCTAATAGACAAATCAAGAGTTTCTAAAACGTATTCACTTAACAGAATTTTATTAGTGGGATAGATTCGTATTTCATATTCTGATTCAGCAACGCCAATATTTATTTCACTACCTTTTCCATTCCTCAATATTCTTGTTGAACGCAACTTAGTATTAATAATCTTTATCAAGGATTACCTTTGCTGCTTTCCGTAGAGTTTAGCCAAGGGTACAGCCGTGCAACCGTGGACGAGGATTGAAGCACAAATGACTAGACTACCTATAATCCAGGGTTCTTCCACACCTGCCTGACGCAGTGAAAGGAAAGCATAGAAGAGCGCCGCTACACCAATAGGGCCAAACCACCCTAAAAACAGGGCATCCTGTATCCCTCGCAACCGCCCAAGAAAAGGACGCAGTAACAGTACTGCTGGTAGTCGGCGCAGCAACAGAATCGCTACCGCCAATAGCACACCCTTCCAACCTAACTCGAACCATTGCTGCTAGGGTAGATATAAACCCAATAGCACGAAAATATACAAAGTAAAAAAGCGGTCTACTGCTTCCTGTACGTTTTCTTCTTCAGCTCTGTCACGACCGCCCACAACCATATCAAACGCGATTCCTGCCGCAAAAACTGCCAGATCGCTAATCTTGCTCCTTGTTCTAAAATCATCTCTGGTTTACCCCAGTGAGCAAGGTCGATTAAGCCAAACACAGATGGACTCAATAACACTCCAACTACCAAAGCTATGAGAGGATCTCAGAGAAACAACCTCTCTTTGAGCCAGCCAGACAACAGCCCAAGCCCTAGCACTAGCCCACCAAGTGTCATTAGGGCTATATTTATCTCACTTGGAGTTAACTGGCTCATAGTTTTATTCCTTTAGTAACTCAACAATTCTTTGAGTTGATAATCCAGAGTAGAGACATTAGATACAAAAATTTGTTTAGCATATATAAGCAGAACACCTAGCTTTAGACATCTTGCTAATTAATTGAGTTCGCTCCAGACGGTTCAAAATCTGGGTGATTAGTTTTGAACTCACTATAGGTTTGCTCACACAATCATCGGCACCGAGCGCAAATATTTTCTCAACAATATCTGCTTGTAAATCATCAACAATAAACAGTACTAGTAAAAATTTCCAATACGGATCGTTACGTACTATCTGACAAAGTTCAATGCCATTAATATAAGGCATTTCTACATCTAAAATTAGCAAATCTGGAGAAAATTCTGTCAAAATATCCCAGAAGTACCGTGGGTCTTCAAGAGTTTTTGAAGTAAGTCCTAAAGCTTCTAGAGATTGTTGTATAACAGTTAATATCTGCGGGTCATCGTCTACAACCATGATTCTCGCTTTAGTAATACGAGTTTGTTGTAATACTTGGGTGACTGACTCGAAAATTTGGCTAGGAGGCATGGATTTTTGCAAAAAAGCACGTCCGCCAATTCGTGCAACCTCAACGCGATCGCTAAAATTATTTCGTTCTGTCAAAACTAACACTGGTATTGACGGCGTTGGCGTTTCGCTCACCGTAGGCGATCGCTGGGATAATTCTATTAGTAACTTCAAGCTGTCTTTCTCAATATCAATATCAAGTAGCACCACATCAGGATTTAAAGATGCGATCATCTTTCTGGTGGCCGCGAGATTAGTAGTAATTTTAACTTGTATTTCTTGGTTTACAGCCTCCTTTAGTAATTGCTCAGTTACTTGCTGATCATTGCTAACTACCAATAGTAGAGTTTGAGTTTGTTCAACTGAAGTTTTTTCTAGCTCTCGTTGTAACTCCATCAAGAGCTTATCTAAATAAAAACATTGAGTTTGACTGATGGATGTTTTGCTTTGAAATAAATCTTCTATCTCATTAGCCAGTAGCGAACCCTCTGGAAAACCAAAACTACCCAAAGAACCAACTAGCTTGTGAGCTTCCTGCTCTGCTTTTTGCCGTAGTTGAGCGTCAAGTGTTCCTTTTGTTAAAGCATCAACTGCTTGCTTCAAGACTGCAATGCGCGAACCAACCTTAGCTTTGAAATTTTCCCGTTCTTTAGCAATGGCTGCTAGTAGAATTTGCTGCTGGTTTGAATTTGTTTCTGGCTCAGTTATCGGACAATTTTGCTCATGAGATAGAGCTTTTAAACGATAACCCATCCCGTAAACAGTTTCTATAAAATCGTAGTTAGCACCTGCTGCTTTTAATTTCTGGCGTAAACTTTTGATATGAGATTTAATCGTATTTTCTTCTGGTGGGTCTTTTTCAGCACCCCAAAGTTGATCTACAATCGCACTCCGGCTAAAGGTGCGTTGGTTGTTGCGTAAAAAAAGCTCTAAAATACTAAATTCTTTTGCCGTTAAATGTAATGTAATGTCTGCATAAGCCACTTCACAAATATTAGGATCAAGACGCAAACTTCCCCATTCTAAAACAGGAGGTAAAGAAGTATTTCCCCTGCGTAATAAAGCACGAATACGAGCTGATAACTCTTGAAAGTCAAATGGTTTGACTACATAATCATCTGCACCGGCATCTAAACCGAGAATTTTATCAGTTTTAGTATCTTTTGCCGTTAAAAGCAGAATCAGCATTTTATAGCCTGCTTGCCGTAATTGCCGACAAAGACTGATACCATCCAGCTTTGGCAGAACGACATCTAGCAAAATTAGGTCGTAGTTACAAACACTTACCAACTCCCAACCGGCTTCACCATCAGCAGCAACATCAACCACATAATTTTGTTTAGCAAGAGTCGTTGCTACGGCTTGAGCAAGCAGATCATCGTCTTCAACCAAAAGAATTCTCATGGAAATGTTTGCTTGTAGAAGCAACCTTGAGCGCTATAATCAAATCTCTATAACTTAGGTTATGCCCGTTTTAGCTTTATACGTCATCTATCAAAGGCAAGGCTTAGGCTGGTAGGTCAGTAGAAAACCCCTTATCAGCCAGGAAAGAGCTTTAGTTAGGAAAGCTGGGTATCGTGTTAGCTTGCCGACACGTAATGAAACACAAATCTTTTTTATGTTTCTATATTAAATATAGGGCGTTGCTGATTAATAGGATGAATTTTATTTCGTGCAAAGGCGCAAAGGCGCGAAAAATCAATCTTTCACTTTGGTTAAACATCGTAATTCATCCCGCATTTATGCAACGCCAAATATAGTTACTCTATAGTTACTCTGCAACTAATTGCGAAGAGCAACCTTCAAAAGCTTTGATAACTCTAATTTCTTGTCAAATTTTAATTGTAAAGTTAACTTTTGATTAAATTTATATTAAATGTTAACTAATTAATATATTTATATCAATATATACTTCTACAGACGTAAGAAATAAAAGTTGAAATAAAAGAAAATCTTATTGTTTTCCCATAAAAAAGTATTCAGAGCATTCTTGGAAAATCAACGCTTGTTACACAGCTAAGACTAAGTAAAGGTGACTGGAGCAATAATTAAATATACTTTATTGGGCTGAGACTTAGAAAGCTTTAAGCAATTTCCTAATGCTATTTTGCAGATCTTGCTGACGAGTGGTCATATTTTTTGAAGCAGCATTTTTTTCCAAAAATCAGAGAAATAAACAAAAATTAAGCTCATGAGGGTATTGGAGTATGGAAAGTGCGAATACATCCAAATTAATAGTAATTGCAGTCCTGTGTTCGGTCATATTCTTCATTACTTTGACACTATTCGAGATGATACCTGAGATTCCTGTTGATATCGACTTTAAACCATTTTTTATTCCCCTAGCATTTACTGCCCTTGTTCCTAGAAAATTCTGGCCGCTCTTGGCTGTTTCATTAGCAGATAATCCACTTCCAAACATTGAGAGTGTCGAGAAAACAAGCAACGCAGAAAATCGCTGTGACCAATTACTATTCATTGTTCAATTTTCCAAATATTTTTACATGAACAAATAAGGCGTTGGAAAGCAATCTAATATGCTATGCAACTATATTGTTGTTACTTTCCTAACTGGTTCAAGCTGATGTCAGGCGGTAGTATAACTTCATTAACCGCATGGATAACACCATTTATCGCCTGAATTACACTTTTGAAGATATCTTGAGAAAGTGGAAAACTTGTGGATTATTGACTAATATTGTCAAAATTGCTCATAGTTTACCAGACATTTTACCCAGGCTGGCAACAACCGCAATTAACTCAGCTGCTCTAACTGGTTTAGCTACGTGTAGCTGAAAGCCTGCTGCTAATGCTTCTTTGTAATCTTCTACCCTGGCATACCCCGTCAGCGCCACAGCAGGAATGCGTCCGCCTAGCTCCGGTTCAAGTTCTCTAATTTTACGCATCAGCGCGTAGCCATCCTCGTTTGGCATCCCAATGTCGCTGATCAAGACATCTGGATGTAATTCTTCTAGTGCCTCAAGTGCCTGGCCTGTAGAGCTAAAAGCAGTAACTTTCGCTCCACACTCTTTGAGTACTGCGGTAATCCACTGTCGTACATCGGCTTCGTCATCTACAACTAGTACCCGCAACCCAGTAAGGAGATTGGGGACTGGGGACTGGGGAGAGAAGTGTAAGTTATTCTCTCGTGTCCGTCTGCTCCTCTGCTCCTCTGCTCCTCTGCTTTCCTCTAAAATGGGCAATTTGACTGTAAATATCGCTCCTTGTCCTATTCCCTGGCTTTGGGCTTCGATTATACCACCATGCAGTTCTACCAGATGACGTGCGATCGCCAATCCTAAACCTAGTCCTTTATTTGACCGAGTATGGGTACTATCTGCTTGACGAAAGCGCTCAAATACGTGAGGTAGAAAATCAGCACTAATACCCTGACCTGTATCAGTCACTTGAATTTGAACATAGTTAGGAATTGAACATTGGGAAAACTCTTCCCTAGTACAGACGCGATTAATCGCGTCTGTACCCACTTCCTTTGACAACCGCACCTCAACTCGTCCGCCGTTGGGTGTAAATTTAATCGCATTGGTGAGTAGATTTAACACAACCTGTTGCAAGCGGTCTGAGTCACCCCAAATTTTTTCTATGGAAGTATCAAGTATAGATTCAAGTTGAATATCCTTTGCATCTGCCAGTGATTGTACAACCTCAATTGCGGCTGTAATTACTTCTGCTAAATCAACCAAGTCAATGGAAAGTGAAAGTTCTCCCCTTACAATACGTGAAATATCAAGTAAGTCTTCAATCAGTTGCATCTGCAAGTTGGCGTTGCGTTCAATTGTCTCAAGTGCAAGAGTTGCCCTAGCTTCATCTAGCGCACCGGTTTGCAACATCCCAGCCCAACCGATAATTGCAGTCATGGGGGTACGTAGTTCATGAGAAACTATAGCTAAAAAGTCGTCCTTGGAACGGTTTGCGGCTTCTGCTTCGGCGCGTGCGGCTTGTTCTCGCAGCAGCAATTGCTCTTTCTCTTCTTCAGAGCGTTTGCGTTCAGTAATATCTTGCATAATTTTAGAGAAGCCACGCAGATTTCCAACTTCATCTCGTAAAGGTGTGACTACACAATGTGCCCAGAAAAATTTACCATCTTTGCGGACATGCCAACGATTTTCCTTAGAAAAACCTTCGGTTACGGCTTTTCTTAATACTTGTTGTGGTTGTCCCTGCTCAATTGCTTCGGACGAAAAAATTCGCTCAAAAGGTTGACCAATAATTTCTGCTTCCTGATAGCCTAAAATACGTTCTGCTCCAATGTTCCAACTGGTAAAGTTACCATTTGGGTCTAGCATGAAAATTGCGTAATTAGTTACTCCTTCTACTAGTAACCGATAACGTTCTTCACTTTGACGCAGGCTATATTGACTTTGACGTAGACGCTCATAATTTTGCTGGGCTGCTCGCGCGTTCATTTGAGCTTGCGATCGCGCTTGGCGTAGTGCAGAGTTGAGTGAGCTAATCAACAATCCCACTAACACAAACTGAACCAACCCCACTACACTGAACCCACTTACAGTCAAAGAATAAAAGGGGGGCAAGAGGAAGTAGGCGCAGACTATAGCAGACAAAAAAGTTGCCAATATTCCTGGGTTGAAACCACCATACCAGGAACTAACCATGACAGCAGCTAAAAACAATGGGTAAATAGAATTCAGCCTGTGTAGCTGCCATAAAAGCAGTGTAAGCAGTAAAGCCAGTAAAACGCTTAAGGATGCAATACTATAGCCTTGTAGTTGCGATCGCGTAGCGTCTCCGTAGGTGAATCGCCGTTCATGGAGTGTTCCGTAGGAAAGGCGGGGCGAAGCCCATCGCGTCAATCTCCGCATTTTCTATTACTTCTGGTTATGCCATAGGTTTATTAAACTTCTACACGAGTTTTCCACTTTCAAGTTTTACCTTAGAAAATTAATCTTAAGAGTATGGTAATTCTAAATAGTGCCCCTCACTACACTAAAGGAATTGAAGTAGTCAGCAATCATAATTTCAAACAGCAAGGAAGATAATAACGATGAATACTAAACAAATTTTAGTTATTGATGATGAAGATGATATCCGTCAATTGATTCAGACTTGTTTAGAAATAATGGGGGGTTGGAAGGTGTTGACTGCTACTTCAGGTAATCAAGGATTACTCTTAGCTCAGTCATCTCAACCCAATGCCATCCTTTTGGATGTAATGATGCCTGATATGGATGGTTTGACAACTTTTCAGAAACTACAGGCTAATCAACTAACTAAACATATACCTGTGATTTTATTAACAGCCAGGGGGCGTACATCTGACCAGCGTTTATTTACTCAACTGGGCGTTAGAGGCATAATCAAGAAACCATTCAACCCTCAAAAACTAGCTGTTCAAGTAGCGGCAGCCTTGAACTAAATTATATCGTGTTTGCTTCAAGTCTTATCATTAAGACCGCAGGGGAGAGAAAGGGTTTTTACGTTTTTGCACAGATGCGGAATTATAACTAATTATCTGAAATTGATTTCACATTAATAAATTATAAAGGTTGTTTCAACCTCAGCTATTTTTTGCTTTAAATTCTTAATATTAGTTAGTGTTTGAAATTGATGGCTTATTTACTATAATCCTACTCTATCGATGGTTTTAGCAAGCTATTTCTTAAGTAGTAATTTTTCATAAAATATATATTTTCCACTAGTTTTCCACCTTTACTCCTTAATCTTATAACTAATTCATTATTGAGTTCGGAATACAGTCTGTCCTCATGTCTAATCTTTTGGTTGAGCGGCTCAATATTACCTGAATTACATTTTAAAGATTTAGATTTTTCCAAAAAGAATACTTAGCGGGTGACTATGAGTGTTTTGTCCTTTTATCTCTATTAGATAAAGAAAAAACAAATAAAATTATCAGGAGGTATTTATGTACAATCTCAATCACTTTTCGTTGAAAAAAATTGGATTAGCAGGAACAGCTTTTGGGAGTTTACTAATCAGTTTATCTACAATTTCTCAATCGGCAGTAGCACAACAACAAACTCCTAAACTTAACCCTTGTCCTAGTATTTTCTACGAAGCACCACACCGCGATCGCGTTATGGTTCCAGCAGGATGTCCACCGAATGCTGCAACTTTAAGATTGCAACAACAAGGGCAAACATCAGGCCAATCAACTATTTTGGTGGTTCCTCGCCGTACAGGTGTAAGACCTATACAACCACCTGTTCCAGAAAATAGGCAAAGTGCGATCGCCAATATTACACCAACAGCAGGCACAGTCGATGTGAAATTAAAAAATAACACTAATGTTGGTATCTCTTATCAAGCAATTGGTCATACAGAGCCTCGGTATCTTGCAGGTGGACAAGAGTTTGTTCTACGAGACTTACCAACGCCTATCACTATCACTTTAGTACGTCAAGATGATGGACTGCTAAAAGTTATGCCTATGTCTACCTCTGAAGGGACACTTGCAGTTTCGTTAGATGAAACAACCAATTTCGATAATAATCAAGGTGTATTAAGAATTCAAAAAGATGGTCAGGCCTTCTTGAATTAATGTGCTTTACCTTTACTGCTACTGCAAAAAATCAAAAGTTTTGTGGTCATCCAAAAATATCAAGTTCAGTTGAAAATTCATCACTAGGACTGATGGCAAAATGTGAAAATTTTTGAATAATAATTCATAATCTGGACTTGATATTAGTCAACTAAAATGGAGATTTTGAAATGATTAATTTTCTTCAAACTAAGTGGAGTTCCAAAGGAGCTATTGTTTTAGCACTCTCCACAGTGCTACTTGGAGCTTGTGAGAACAACTTAGAGCGAGAGGCCGCAGTACCAGAAACCAACGTTACTACAGAAGAAGTTGCAGACAATACAAATCAACTAATCGGTAAAACTGTAACGGTTAGAAGTACACCCATTAGAAAATTGGGCCCCTCAACATTTACAGTTAGCGATAAGCAATTCTTTGGTACCGAACCGATTTTAGTTGTAAATGCTTCTGGCAAAACTTTCACTTTACCTACTGACCCAAACATACCAATTCAAGCAACAGGTCAAGTTCGTAATTTTGTGATTGCAGATATTAATCGAGATTACAACTTGGGCTTAGATCCCAACTTGTATAAAGAGTACGAAAGCCGACCTGCGATTATCGCTCAATCAATTGCACTTGCTCCTAAACCAGGTGAAATTACCACAAACCCCAGCCTATACTACGGCAAAACCCTGGCGGTGACAGGTGAAGTAGAAGATATTAGAAATGCCAGTTCTTTCACCTTGGATGAAGACAAGTTATTTGGTGGACAGGACTTGTTAGTGATACGCGCTGCTACTCCCAAAGCAACTGTCAATGAAGGTGAAAAAGTTGCAGTCACGGGGGTGTTGCGTCCGTTTGTTGTAGCTGAACTAGAACGAGAATATGACCTGAACTGGGATTTGACTTTACAGAAGAAACTGGAAGCAGAATACAGCAATAAACCTGTGTTAGTTGCAAATGAAGTTTATCCCTCAGCAATTCCGTAATAGACAATAGAAAACAAGGGAGGTAGAAGAGGTGAGTAGGATTTTTTCAAAAATCAGGCTTTTCACAACTATCAAAACTTGAGTAACCATAAATAAAGACAGCTTTTTACCATGAATAGCCTCAAGACCAACCAGAATAAAAGCAATGACAGTACCCAACGTCGAAGTTTATTAGAATGGCTTGGTCATGCATCAGTATTAATTTTCCTGCTATTTTTGGCTTTGCTAGTTAGAGGAAGTAGTTTTTTTAATTCAGAAGCAACTTTCACTAATACATCTGAAATTGCTAACGATACAGACGAATTTCTCGATAAATCTGTGACCATTAGAAGCAGAGCAATTCAAAAAATTGGTTTGAGTTCCTTCACTGTCAGTGATGCACGATTCTTTAACGGCGAACCTATTGTAGTTATCAATGCTTCAGGTGTGCCTTTCGATCTACCACTTGACCAAAATATAGCAGTTCAAGTTACAGGTCAGGTTCGTAATCTGGTGATTCCGGAAATTGAGCGAAAGTTTAATCTCAACATAGAGCAGGAGGATTACAGAGATTACATCAACAAACCTGCCATTATTGCTCTATACCTTGTACTAGCGCCCCAACCTGGCCAAATAACCCAACGTCCCGAACAATATTATCACCGTCAAGTTGCAGTTAGGGGAAAAGTCGAAAATATCCGCAGTCCGGTTTTATTAACGCTAGATGAAAACCAGTTGTTTGGTGGACAAGATTTACTAGTTTTATTAACAGCACCACCCAAAGTAGCAATAAATCAAGGTCAGACAGTATCGGTAATAGGTGAAGTCCGTCCTTTTGTTGTTGCTGAAATTGAGCGAGACTATGACTTTACCTGGGATCTAAATGTAAAAAGGGAGTTAGAGGCTGAGTACGGTAACAGAACTGTTTTAGTTGCTGAAACTGTATACCCTTCTTAAAAATTCTAAGTTTGTCATGATGGTTTTAAATGCGGTATTTTCTGTAAGGTTTTATGGATATCCTCAACAAAGCATCTCTCAACCTGCGAACAATTAAACTTCAACGGTTTTTAGGGTCATTCTTCTACCCACTCCAACGAGATTGGTTAGAACGTCAGTTTCGTAAGTCTCAATTAGAAGCTGTTGAGGCAACTGGAGAAATTCAGAAGGCTGAAGCAACTAAAAGAGGCGGACAATTCAACTTCAAACACTTTGAGTTGGAAATTTGTTTTTTGACCGCCGATTTAGTCCGGGTTGAGTGGAAACCTGGGATATCTCCTATTCCTTACGGTATCGCCCGTAATGATTGGCCAGAAGTAGAGACGGTGTTTGACCAGATGGAGGAGTGTTGGACAATTTCTAGTCCACAGCTAAAGGTGATTGTTGGCGTGGATGGCAGTTTGACATTTCAAAATTCTTTAGGACAGACATTAAGAGAAGAACTACCTCCCCAGCGACCAACAAAGCTATCGCGCCAAGCAAAAAGTGAGGGTTGGGTACAGCAGGCGAAACTGCGTCCAGAAGAACATATTTACGGTTTGGGGGAACGCGCCGCACCTTTAAATCTGCGATCGCCTCTGGCGTTGCGATCCGCGCAATCGCAGCCTCAAACAAATTACCGGATGTGGAACTCCGATCAACCTGGCAAATACGGCCCAGGAGACGATCCGCTCTACTTGTGTATTCCTGTTTACATGAGTCTTTATCAGGGCGGGAGTTACTTAGTTTTCTATGAAAACTTCTTCCCCGCCACCTTTAACTTTGCAGATGTTGCTACTGCTAGCTTTGAAGGAGGGACGCTGCGTTATTATTTTACCTTTGGTTCCCCAGCGCAAATTCTAGAACGCTATACAGAATTGACAGGCCGCCCTCTTTTACCACCTCGTTGGGCTTTGGGTTATCATCAGTCCCGCTGGGGGTATGAAACTGAAGCAGAAGTCCGAAAAACTGCTCAAGGATTCCAGACTCACAACTTACCTTTGAGTGCTATTCACTTAGATATCGACACTCAGCAGGAATTTCGTGCTTTCACCATCGATCCAGACCGCTTTCCCAAACTAGCTGAATTTAGCCGCGAACTTGCAGACTTGGGTGTACGGCTAATTGCAATTAACAGCCCTGGGGTGAAAGCTGACCCCAACAGCAAACTCTTTCAAGAAGGTAAGTTACAAGAAATTTTTTGTCGGCGTGCAAATGGTGAGATTGTCACCGCACCAGTTTGGCCTGGTTTATGTGCGTTCCCAGATTTTACGAACCCTTTAGCCCGCCACTGGTGGAGTCGGCAGTATGAATATCTTTTAGATTTAGGTATAGCGGGCTTTTGGCATGATATGAACGAGCCTGCCGTTTTGGTGTTGTGGGGCGATCGCAGTTTACCCCCAAAAACAACTCTACATTACATGGAAGGTAGAGGTGGCACCCACCACGAGGCTCATAATGTTTATGGTTTACTCCAAGCTGAGGCTGCATACGAAGCACTATCTGAGTACAAACCTCAACGACGACCTTTCATCGTTTCGCGTTCTGGTTGGGCAGGTTTGCAACGCTACGCCTGGACTTGGACAGGAGATATTGAAACTAGCTGGGAAGGATTACGCCAAACCATTCCCACAGTTTTAAATCTAGGGTTATCTGGAATTCCTTATAGTGGTTCTGATATTGGTGGTTTCCAGGGCGATCCCAGTGCAGAATTATACTTGCGTTGGTTGCAAGTATCTTGC
Organism: Mojavia sp.; assembly: GCF_059505145.1. Classification (NCBI taxonomy): domain Bacteria; kingdom Bacillati; phylum Cyanobacteriota; class Cyanophyceae; order Nostocales; family Nostocaceae; genus Mojavia; species Mojavia sp. The sequence continues at coordinate 92,010 of NZ_JCACKA010000036.1, read as the reverse complement.
TTTATAGCATTTTGCCGCACCCATTCTGCCGATAACACTAAAAAGCGTACACCGTGGAGCTTTGGCGAACCAACACTGAGTATTATTCGGGAATTCTTGCGACTAAGGTATCGCTTGCTACCCTATTTTTATACCTTAGCCTGGGAAGCAACTCAAACCGGACATCCTCTAGTACGTCCTTTATTCTGGGCAGATCCAGAGGATTCTCAACTTTGGGGTATAGATGATGCCTTTTTGTTGGGTGATGCACTTTTAGTTTGTGCGATTGTTCAAGAAGGCGCAACCTCAAGAACAATTATATTACCTAGAGGACACTGGTATAACTTCTGGGATGATGCACTGCTAGAGGGAGGAAAGTCGGTCAACTTAAAAGCACCTCTGGAACAAATACCACTATTGGTAAAGGCGGGGAGTATCTTACCAATGGAGGAAGATAATCAACTGATTCTCCATCTCTACCCATCCGCCCACCTATCTACTGAAGCTCAGGTTTACAGTGACGCAGGAGATGGTTATGGTGAATCGCGCTTAGATCGTTTTTACTTAACGCCGAATCAAGACTCCTTAGAACTGACTTGGAAACAACAAGGAGATTACGCTTTTCCTTATGCAGGTGTCCAATTGCACCTCTACGGATTTGAGCCGCAACAAGTTTGGGTGGACGGCAATGAAGTTGTGAATCAGGGACGATGTTTGGATGTAGAGCAGTTTGAGCAAGTTCGCTGGCAGGGAGTGTTCACCAATTCTGAACATCGTAGTTAGCTTGAATCAACTTATGTCAGCGTAATGCCTTTGCCACACAATGGGAGGTATTGATGGTATCTATGGCCCTAGAACCGCTAGGGCAGTTGCGGCCTTTCAGCGATCGCAAAGATTGGTTGGTGATGGTAGAGTAGGTGCGCTAACGTGGCAAGCATTACGCAATTGCAAGAATGTACCACCCGTGCGTGGCCCCTTCTAACAGGCTCAATTCCCACATTCTGAGAAAATCTATCTGGAATTATAGCTCAATCCTCCCAAAGACAGATTGAGCATCACTGCTTGGATATGAATTCATAAACGGTATTGGTGTGAGTGAGATAGCAAAATAATGAATAGTAAAAGCGGGTCGTTGGTGCGCTGTTAGCAGCATTGTCTTTCTTGATTCTCGGTGGTGAACTGCTGCGTCCACAAGGACTTGTGCCAAAAGAAAATCAGGTTGCGGAAACTCTGGGTAGCTTGCTCGGCCACCTTTGGGGGCCGTTTGGCTTTTGGTTTATGGTGGCGCTCGTTTTTATTACCTTCTGTAGTACCGTACTATCGGTAGAAGATGGTTTTGGAAGAATGTTTGCTGATGGTACGCAGATATTACTGCAAGGGTTTGGCGTGCGGGGTCGTTGGACAAATGAAAAGTTTTTGCAGCGTGTTTATATTGTAGTGCTACTGGCAGCTTTGCCCATCGCCATTTACCTATTCTTTGGTGAACCAGTCGGCTTATTACAAACCGCAGGCGGAATTGAAGCTGCTCACATCCCCATCGTCACCGCACTGACTCTTTATTTAAATCATCGAATGTTGCCCAAGGAACTGCAACCATCAAAGATTATTTTTGGTGGAACAGCGATCGCGGGCATATTTTTCAGTGTATTTGCAGTTATCTATCTTTTACAACTACTGGGAGTGATTGGATCTGGTGGAGGTTCAAGTTGAAACAACAGCGTTGGGAGTAGTTCCATGCAAAATTATTTAATTGCTCTGGCTTTGTCTGCTCTACCTGCGATCGGTAACTTTGCTGGAGGAAACTGCAACTATCAAGTTGCTTTTGTTAATTAGCATCCTTGCATTCTGTTTGAAATTTTGATTATGTCTGTTTCCACCAAACCCCTATCTAATCGCATCGCTGTAGTTTTTGATTTCGACGATACTCTTGTACCAGATACCGTTGATGCTTTGTTGTCAAGTTTGTAGATTGATGCGCTTGAGTTTCGGAAAAATAAAATTCGCCCTTTAATTGACAAAGGTTGGGATAAAATTCTGGCCCGATTTTACGCCTTGATTGCAGAATCAAAGCGACAAGGAAACAAAATAACGCAGGAATATATTGCCAAATTTGGTCAAAACTTAGCTCCTTTTGATGGCGTTACTCAAATGTTTAACCGCTTGCGTCAATCTGCCCATGAAATCAACCCAAAGCTAGAAAGCGCTCCAGAAGAATGGGGACGGGAGTTAAGCATTACCCAAGGTCAACGAGTTGCAAACCTCGCGCCTGTGGATTACAGCGAAAATTCTGAACTGATGCAGTCTCTCACACTGGCGGTAGAAAGTCTCTGCAAACAGATTTCTCTACAGCAATTAAGTGTTGGTGAATAAACATTTAAAGATAATTATCAAGATATCAAATTGAATCAATTGGTCAAGCCTTATTAACCAGTGCTATCGCATATTTATCTACTAGGGAGGATGAATAAAATTGCCATAATCTCCACATTATTAACAGAAGAAATTTTGGGGAAGGCTGAAAATATTTAGTCCTAACCCAACCTGAATAAATAAAAACATGACACTACGCGATCCACTTCCTGAAAAAATTAAACAGCCAGTTAGACAAGCAGCTTCTTATCTTTGGGTTGAGCGATTAGCAAGATTAGGCTATGTTGCAAAAGGTCTAGTTTATTTTATCGTGGGTTTGCTAGCAGCACAGGCAGCATTTGGTTATGGTGGCAAAACTACAGATACTAGTGGTGCGTTGGAGGCGATTGTCACCCAGCCTTTCGGTAAATTTTTGCTGGGGATCGTCACCCTTGGGCTGATTGGGTATGCATTCTGGCGTTTTGTGCAAACTATTCTCGACCCCGAACATTCTGGTCAACAAATGAATAGTAAACGAATTGCCCAGCGTCTGGGCTATGCTTTTAGCGCGATCGCTTACTTCAGTTTGGCTGTGACATCTATAAAAATAATTATTATGGGTTCAAGTAGTAGCGATAGCGATTCAGTCGAAGATTGGACAATATATTTTCTACATCAACCTTTTGGACGATGGTTAGTAGTGCTTTTGGGTTTGACAGTGATTGGCGTTGGGATTTCTTACCTTTATAAAGCATACAAAGGCAAATTCTGCCGCTATTTTAAACTTAATCAAATGAGTCAGACTGAGCAAATTTGGGCGATGCGTCTGGGTAGGTTTGGGATTTCTGCCCGTGGCGTTGTTTTTGGTATCATCGGCACTTTTATGATGGTGGCAGCAATTCAATTAGATGGCACTCAAGCTAGGGGATTAGGTGGTGCATTGACAGCTCTGGCACAGCAACCCTTTGGCCCCTGGATTTTAGGTGTGGTGGCTTTGGGTTTGATTGCTTACGGTATGTATTGCGTAATCGAGGCTCGCTATCGACATATTAGTAATTTATAAATTCGCTGATAAAAATACACTTTTGATTCTAATTTTTATCAAAAATGCAATATTGAATTGGGGTTTGATGAACGGCATTGCATAATTGCGGGATGAATTGACATTTGAAACCATTGAAAATTCGTTCCAAGTTGGGCTAAATAATCCCATGATTCAGCAATGCCTGGTGAACTGATTTTGCACAACGTTAACCGGGAACAGCAGCAATTTATCGAAGTGTTTGGTGAGAAAGTTATTCCAGCTTTGGTATAAGAACAAATATGTACACAGCAATATGTGCGATCGCCTTAGCCATCATACATTTATTTTCAGGTAAACTACGATTTCTCGAAGCTAAACCGCGTAGTCGTTGGCTCTCTTTTGGCAGTGGAGTATCTGTTGCTTATGTGTTCGTCCACATTTTGCCAGAATTGAGTAAAGCTCAAGTAATACTCCAAAGCAGTTTGAATATTGGACTTGCTTTCTTAGAACATCACGTTTATTTGGTGGCACTTTTAGGTTTAGCAGTGTTTTATGGCTTAGAGCGATTTGCAAACAAATCGCGTCAACGTAGTCAACAAATAGGCAAGGGAGATGTGACTTCTTCAGGAGTTTTTTGGATACACATCGCTTCTTTTGCTGTTTATAATGCCTTAATTGGTTACTTGTTAGTACATCGAGAAGAATCAGGTATCAAGAGTTTGTTGTTCTTTTCTTTTGCGATCGCGCTGCATTTTGTAGTTAACGATAATGGTTTGCGCGAAAACCACAAACAAATATATGACCGGATTGGGCGGTGGTTGTTAGCAGCCGCGATAATTGTTGGTTGGGTAATTGGCATTGGCACGGTAATTCATCAGGCGGCCGTTGCGGTTCTCTTCGCCTTTTTAGCCGGAGGTATTGTACTCAATATACTTAAGGAAGAACTACCAGAAGAGCGAGAAAGCCGCTTTTGGGCATTTGCATTGGGTGCGATCGGTTATGCAATTCTTTTATTAGCTCTTTAATTTTTGATTCCTAATCTTTATTGTAATGCTTGTTGTAGTTGTTCAAATTTCAGGGATTTAATTAAACTTAACGGTAGTGGTTGCTGACTAATTGTACTAACGTAATCTGTACTCAAATGGCGATCTTTATTGTACTACGACCTTCTGGAAATGCAAATTGATAGCTATAGTCTCAACGCTTTTCTCAACCAGAGTCTGGAAGCAAACCCAAGTATTGATCATAGGGACAATTCTAGCGACTGCGACTTTTGATAGGAGATTTTCTCTAATCATAGTGACAGGCTGGTGTGGCAGTGTATGTGGTTTGATGATGTCGAAGATTTGGTTACTAATACGCCGTCTAAGAATCAAACTTTGGATGATTTTGTAACTTAAAGGATAAGCTTGCGGTGAGTCTAAAAAATAGGTAGAGAAAAATGCTCTCTTCACAAGAGTTTGATGGCTAGCATCAGAGCGATCGCTATTTTTTAGCTAGCTACGAATTTGCATTTTGAATTCAAAAATGGTCATTTAGATGGATTGATGCACTTGAGATGATCGCAACCAAAACGTTGAGTCATCATTGCAGATAGCTGTTGGGAAGCTTGACCATCAAGGTTTAATTGTCGCTGGATCTGGTCATAAGCTTCTCCCTGCGCTATCCACCTTGCCATTTGCTGAAACTGTGCCCAAGTTAAATCACTATCAACAAATGCTTTGGCAAGGGTAATCACCAGCTCCTCATAATCATTGTCTTCGAGTTTTGTCATCATCCGGTGTTCAATGTTGAGCGAATCATCAAAGCAGTAATACCAGGATTTTGGTTGCTGCTTGAGTACCATTTTGAAAAACTCTTGCTGTTTAGAACGACTAACAGCGCGATCGCTCTCGCTACATACAATTAAACTAGGAGCAGAAACACTCTTTTGAGCCTGTTTTAAAACCTGCTCTCCCAATTCCAGAAATATCCGTAATGCCGGCAGCCGGAAACCTTTATAGCCAAAATTGCCAGGTGCGTCTTTATTGAACCATTCAAAGTAAATTGGCAGAGTTTTGATCAGTCGATCAAATAGTGAATGATGGCTCCCCAAATAAGGCGCGAATAATAATGCACGCTCAATCTCCTGGGGATGCTCCAAAGCTAACCAAGCAGCTAAGGTTCCACCCGTTGATAATCCACCGACTACAACTTGTTGACCTAGCATTTTGGCAATCTGCAACCACTCCAGCACAAATTGTTGATAAGTCTGAATATCTGTTGGTAGTGGTGGGGGATTTTGGCGGTTCCAGTCGCCTGAGCGTCCATGGCCAGGTTGTAAAGGAACCAGAACGTTATATCCTGCATCAAATAAGGCTTTACCGAGTGGTTCAAATTGATAGGGCCCTGCTGTAAAACCATGCAAAAACAGACAAACTTTTGATGTAGAGTGAGGATGAACAAAAAACTTTGAACGGCAGGCTTCGTTCTTGAGTCCAAATGCAGACTCTGATTTATGAACTTGCTCCAAGCTCTCTGTTATCTTCTGAATGCTAACTGTCATTTGGTTACTTGTCGTACTTCGGCATATACTTATCATTGTCTTAACTCAGTCAGCCGATCGAATCTAGCAGATGACATATTGTTGATTTAACCGTCAGAAATCACAGAATGACTAAGCCTTTTGGAAGCAAGACCAAAGCTACTGTCTGGGTGGTAGAAAATGGCAAAGTGCGATCGCGCTCAGATTATCTCACCACCGAAGAACCTTTAGAAATTCGCTTAGTTTCTCAAAATCGCACCATAGCCGTTACCATGCGAACACCAGGAGCAGATTTTGAATTAGCTGCTGGTTTTCTCTACGGTGAGGGAGTCATTAACTCTAGAGAAGATATCCAACGCATGAGCTATTGTGTAGATGATGCCGTCGATGGTGAGCAGCGCTACAACATTGTAAACGTACAACTACGGCAAGGATTGATTGCAGATTTACAGCCTTTAGAGCGTCACTTTTACATTAATAGTGCTTGTGGAGTTTGCGGTAAAGCCAACCTTGAGGCTTTGCATTTGCGGGGTTGTTCCATAATTCCCCCACATCCAACAGTCACGCCTGAGATTATTTACAGCTTACCTGAAAAACTCCGGGCTGCTCAAGGTATCTTTACCGCTACAGGAGGTTTGCACGCTGCCGCTGTGTTTGATGCTCAAGGGCAACTATTAAACTTGCAAGAGGATATTGGGCGTCACAATGCCGTAGATAAATTGATTGGTTCAGCTTTACTTGCTAACGAGTTGCCGTTAAATAATCATATTGTTATGGTTAGTGGACGTTCTAGCTTTGAGATTTTGCAAAAATCTACCGTTGCAGGGATACCGATTGTTTGTTCTATTTCTGCTCCTAGTAGTTTGGCTGTTTCCATTGCTCAGGAGTTTGGCATCACCTTAATTGGATTCTTGCGGGGAGAGCGATTCAATGTTTACGCTGGGCGGGAAAGAATTGTAACTTCATAGAGAATTTGTATAAGCCAACCGTTAAATTAACTATAAGAGGCAGTATTATATATCCTTGAATTAGCAGTCGCCACAGAGCAAAATTCCACCATCTGCCTTGTCTTATAAAGTCAATTAAAGAGATATCGGTGTTTAAAGTGGGGTCAATGCGTTTGAGGTGGTTTCGCCAAGCTGCGGGACGGAAGAATAGCCAGAACAGCAGTTGTAGACTACCCAGTATTAAGTTGGGGTGCTGCTCAGGTGCATCGGTGTAGGCGTTGCGGAGTATGTTTGGCGATGCCATAGTTTCCCGGTTTGGGTTGACGCTGAAATTAACTATGTCATTGAGAATGTAACATTACCCTGGTGAAGTGCAAAGGCTGGGATTGCTTCACTTCGTACCCTAGCCTTCGGCAACCCCTTCGGGGAACGGGAACGCCAAGGGCGAACGCAATGACTCACACTGTCATTGCGAGGAGGAACGACGAAGCAATCGCTATGACTTGTAGGGAGTTGGGATTGTTTCACTTCGTTCGCAATGACAGCATAGGAACGACGAAGCAATCGCCATAACTGAGATGACAAAAGTGCGATCACATAACCTATAATTTACAATTCATCATATAAATCTTTCCATTCTTTATTGAAACTATTAACTAAATCAATCTTCTTTTGCCTAGAGCCAGCTTTAATCTGCTTTTCTCTACTAATCGCTGTATAGGCATCCTCAAAAATTTCGTAATACACTAACTTTGTAATATTGTATTTTTTGGTAAATCCCTCTACCAATTTTGATTTATGTTCGTAAATCCTTCTTTGCAAATCGTTGGTTACTCCTGTATAAAGCACACTGTTATGTTTATTAGTCATCATGTATAGATAATATTGTTTACTCATTGAGCTATGCCAAATATTTGATAATTTTGACAATCTTAACTGAGTAAATAACCTATTGTCATTGCGAGCGTAACGTAGTGAAGCGAAGCAATCCCAACCCTTGCGATTGCTTCGCTTCGCTCGCAATGACAGAATCTTTGTCATTGCGAATAAAGCGCCAGCGGAATGTAGGCGAAGCCTTCCCGTAGGCTAGCAATCTCCTTCCCAACGCAAAAATGTCAAATTAAATTATTAATTATTAAATTCCCAATCTTCCAAAGGCACAGCAGCTTCAAAAGGATCATCATAACGGTACAGTTTTTAACGGTGGATAGAGAAATCCCTACTGCATCAGCTAATGACTGCTGGCTGGGATAGCCATTACGCAAAAGTGCTGACTTAACTTTTTTAATATACTCTGGGGCTACCCGAAGCGATCGCGCCATCACGCCTCATTTATTAATACCAATTCAAAGTTAATTGTAGGGTAGTAACTACAACAGCCTAATACACTAAACTCTACCAAGACGACAAATCACCTAACAAATCCACTAAAACTCAGCTATCACTCAGCTATGTTCTCACCTAGTGCCCGATTTTAATAGATTGTAGAGTTCATTGGAAGGGCAAGCAATATGCATAACCAAAACCAAGATGAAACAAACATCTCTGTGAATCTAAATTACCAGGAACGCCACAGCATTTATCAGGAAAGACTCCGCCAAGCTAGTGCAGCATTTAACCTTGCTTTTGCAATGACAACGATTAGTGCGATCGCAGGTTTCGCTGGTATTATGCTACTGTTTTCTGGCAACATTTCCGCTGGAACTATCACAGCCGCAGGAGGTGGAATTTATGCTAGTGTTACAGCTTCATGGCTAAAACTGGCAAAAGATAGCAATGATAGGCTAGATAAAGCTGCACGGGCATTAGAAGCAGAGTCTTGATTTAGGATGCTATTTCGCTCACGAGTATAAAAGACTCGTCCGCGAGTATAAAAGACTCGTTGACGAGTATCAAAGACTCATTCACGAGTATAAAAGACTCGTTGACGAGTATCAAAGACTCATTGACGAGTATCAAAGACTCGTTGACGAGTATCAAAGACTCATTGACGAGTATCAAAGACTCGTTGACGAGTATCAAAGACTCATTGACGAGTATAAAAGACTCGCTCACGAGTATCAAAGACTCATTGACGAGTATAAAAGACTCGCTCACGAGTATAAAAGGCTCGCTCACGAGTATAAAAGACTCGCTCACGAGTATAAAAGACTCGTGGATGAATAAATAAAACTCGTAGACGAATATTAGAATTGCGTCTACGAGTATTAGAACCTCGTTAATGAGTATTTAGGACTCTAGGACTTACGCACTCAAGCCTGAAACCCCGATCCCCCCTAGCCCCCCTTTTTAAGGGGGGAACGTCTAAAGCCACGCCACTGAGGGAGTCGCTTAACCCGCAAGGGCGCAGGGCTGCCCCTTTCTAAGGGGGTTGGGGGATCTGAGTGCGTAAGTTCTGGACTCGTTGATGAAATTTAAGGAGCTATAGTTAACTACCGACTCATCACTTAAACTTCTTTACACCGCACAATTTAACTCACCGGCTTTACGTGTAAAGCGGCGATTTTCGCGGTAGTCTACAGGACAATCAATCACCGCGGGTACATCTTGAGCTAAGGCTTCTTTGAGGACAGGAATTAAATCAGTAGCAGATTCAACACGGTAACCTTTTAAACCCATGCTTTCGGCTAATTTAACGAAATCGGGATTACTAAAATGAACAAAAGATGAGTTTCCTGGGCCAAAATGATTTTCTTGCTTCCACTCAATTAAACCGTAGCCACCATCATTAAAAATCAAGGTGACAAAGGGAGTACCGACACGCAAAGCAGTTTCTAATTCCTGGCAATTCATCATAAAACCACCATCACCAGTTGCAGCCACTACTTTGCGGTTAGGATGAACGAGTTTTGCTGCTAAAGCGCCAGGAATAGCAATACCCATCGCCGCAAAGCCATTGGAAATAATGCAAGTATTGGGGCTATGACAATGATAATGTCGAGCCAGCCACATTTTATGTGCGCCGACATCAGAAATGACAATATCATCAGGGCCCATTACCTGGCGTAAATCATAAATTATCTTTTGCGGCTTAATAGGAAACCCATCATCATGGGCATGGTATTCGTAATCTTCACGAATATTCGTCCGTAAGCTGATAGCGTAGGGATTTGATTTGCCCTGTCTATCTGCCAACTTGAGGATTTCAAATAGGGAATCAGAAATATCTCCTACGACTTCAACGCTGGGAATGTAACTACTATCAACTTCAGCCGAAAGAGCTGCAATATGAACAATTGGAATCTTGCCTTCTGGATTCCATTTTTTTGGAGAAAACTCGATTAAATCATAGCCAATAGCAATTACTAAATCTGTGTTATCAAAACCACAAGTAATAAAATCTCGTTGCTGTAAGCCTACTGACCACAAAGCTAAGTGATGAGTATAAGGAATAACGCCCTTGCCCATAAAAGTATTGGCAACGGGAATATTCATCTGAGTAGTAAATTGCGTTACCGCATCACTAGCTTGGGCACGAATAGCCCCATTTCCTACTAAGATTAACGGATTAACTGCCTGAGAAATTGCTGCTGCTGCTGCCCGAATGCTAGCAAAAGCTGCATAAGTTTTTTGAATATTATCCTTATGCAAGGGTTTGCCTTCTACTGGCATAGCGGCAATATTTTCTGGCAAATCGATGTGAACTGCACCTGGTTTTTCGGTTTGTGCTAGCTTAAATCCTTTGCGGACAACTTCTGGTGTAATACTTGGGCGGACAATTTGTTTATTCCACTTAGTTACAGGTGCAAACATTGCCACCAAATCCAAATATTGATGGGATTCGATGTGCATTCTATCTGTTCCCACTTGCCCGGTAATAGCAACTAAAGGCGCACCATCGAGGTTAGCATCTGCTACCCCAGTCATTAAATTTGTTGCTCCAGGGCCAAGAGTAGAAAGACAAACACCTGCTTTTCCGGTCAGGCGTCCATAGACATCGGCCATAAATGCCGCGCCTTGTTCGTGACGAGTAGTAATAAATTTAATAGAAGAATGTTTTAGGGCTTCTAAAACGTGTAGGTTTTCTTCACCTGGAAGTCCAAAAACATATTCTACTCCTTCATTTTCTAAACACTGTACCAACAAATCTGCCGTATTCATTTTGATTTCCTCAATAGGGGCTAGGGACTAGGAACTGGGGGCTGAGGACTAGGGATTGGGGACTAGGGACTGGGGACTAGGGATTAGGGACTAGGGATTAGGGATTAAGAAAAATCTTTCCTAATACCCAATCACCAATCCCCAGTACCCAGTACCCAATACCCGATCCCCAGTACCCTATACCCGATCCCCAATCCCTAATTATTTAACCCACACAGTTTTAACATTGACAAACTCATGTATACCTTGGATACTCAATTCTCTGCCATACCCAGAACGCTTGATACCACCGAAGGGCAAGCGGGGATCGGATTTTACCATACCGTTGATAAAGACCGAACCGGCTTCGATTTCTTCAATTAGGCGATCGCGTTCTTGGTCATTTTTTGTCCAAGCACTTGCACCCAAGCCAAAGGGTATGTTATTCGCTAGTTGAATAGCTGCATCGATATCCGGGACGCGGAATAATAAGGCCACTGGGCCAAAGAATTCTTCTTGGGCAATTGGACTATTTTGGGGAATATCTGTAACTATCGTCGCTGTATAGAAATTACCAGGACGATCTGATAACGGATGTCCACCCGTGAGAATTCTGCCACCACTTGCTACAGCAGCTTGCACTTGTTGGTCTAAATCCTGGAGAATATCCGGGGTCGCCAATGGGCCTAAGTCGGTGTCTGGTTGCATGGGATCGCCAACTTTTAATGCCAAGAATTTGTCTAATAACAGCTTTTCAAATTTATCAGCGATCGCTTCTGCCACAATGAAGCGTTTCGCTGCTATACAAGATTGCCCGTTATTCAACATTCTTGCTGTAGTAGCTGTGACAACTGCTGCCTCTATATCAGCACTTTCTAACACAATGAACGGATCGCTTCCTCCTAATTCCAGGACGGTTTTTTTTATTTGTTTGCCAGCTGCAACAGCTAAAGATGCGCCTGCTGGTTCACTTCCTGTTAAGGTAGCGGCTTTGATCCGATCATCAGCCATTAAATCAGCAACTTTGGCAGCACCGATCAACAAAGTTTGAAATACACCTTGCCCAAAACCTGCCCGTCGAAAAATATCTTCAATAGCTAAGGCACATTGGGGCACATTGGAAGCGTGTTTAAGTAAACCAACATTCCCTGCCATTAGTGCCGGCGCTGCAAAACGGAACACTTGCCAAAAGGGAAAATTCCACGGCATGACTGCAAGAATTACACCTAATGGCTGGTAGCGCACAAAACTTTTACTAGCATCGGTTTCCACAGAAACATCAGCAAGAAAGTCGGCGGCGTGTTCGGCGTAGTAACGGCAGACAAGAGCGCATTTTTCTACTTCAGCGATCGCAGCCTTTAAAGGCTTACCCATTTCCAGAGTCATCACTTTAGCAAATTCTGCTTTTTCTTGCTCTAAAATTTCCGCGGCTTTTTGCAGAGCGTGCGATCGCTCAGTAAAACTAGTTTTGCGGTACTGCTCAAAAGCCTGACCTGCCAAATCGAGTTTAGTGGCGATTTCTGTATCATTCAGCGGCTCAAAAGTTTTGAGCGTCTCCCCAGTTGCGGGATTAATGGTGGCGATAGCCATTGCCTGACCTCCCGTTCAAAAAATAGCTTGAGGTAGCATTCCAGTGTTACACATATCTATTGCGGAAGCTACCATCTAGATTTTAGACTCTCAGCCAAGAATTGGGGGATCAATATTAAATTTTCGCAACTAAAATTGAAATAAAATATACATTTTTGCTCAGTATTTATGCCTGTAAAATACAAATAAGCAACCATAAAAATTATTGGTAATTAATAATTACCAATTTGATAATTTTGAATTTGGAATTTTTTAATGCATCTTTGTCTGATAAACCTTAACTAATCGATTAATACCTTTGAAACTATAACTTCCCATTTCTTGGAAGTCTACAGGTTGTGAAAGCATTCTATAAGTAACTTCACTAATTACACATTCACCAGGAGGGCAGATTCCTTCCATGCGAGCCGCAAGATTAATACTAGCGCCTAAAGCTGTATATTCTACCCTTTGGGAGCTACCAACATCTCCGACAACCGCCTTACCGCTATTAATCGCAATGCGTAATTGTAAGGGTTCTTGCCAAAAACCATTCATATTAAGACGCTCAAGACGAGTTAGCATACCCTTGGCAGCAGCAGTAGCGCGGTCGGCGTGATCTGGTTGCGGTTCTGGAGCGCCAAAGAACGCCATAATACAATCACCAATATATTTATCTAAAGTGCCGCCATAGGCAAACACTTCTTGTAGCATCTCTTCAAATAAATTATTGAGTAATTGGGCGATCGCAGTTGGTGTAACTCGTTCAGAAATTGCCGTAAAGCCAACTAAATCTGCAAATAAAACGCTAATTTCAGTTTCTGCGGGAAGTAAACGTCCATCTGGCAACCGATTTACAGATATTAACTGCTGCACTACAGCTGGAGAGTGATAGCGTTCTAGTCTGTGACGAATCACCTCTTCGTTTTTGAGTTTATCTACTAATAACCAGCGTTGCACACTAGAAGCGACAAGATTTGCTAAAGCCGAAAAAAAGCTAAGTTCTTCCTCGCCTTCATTGGCCCAATGGTAAGAAGAAAGATGAGCATCCGCGTAGAGAACACCTACAACTTTATTTTCATCCCATAAAGGCACTGCCATGACGCTGCGAATACCTTTGACTAAAATGCTGTGTTCTGCGGAAAACCGTTCATCTTTATGGGTATCAGCTGATTGAATAACGACTTTTTCCTCAAAAACTTTTTGACAGATACTACGACTAATCCAACTGCCATCAGCTGCTAGATGTTGTTGCTGAGAACTGTTTCTGGTGGCAGAATTCATTAACTCCAAGTTACCACCACCAGTGACATCAATTAATAATGCCAAACGATCAATGCTATCGAGGTAACGAAAAACGACTTCTTGCACCTGAAAAAAAATATCTTCAATGGAAGTTGCCGCACAGAGATTTTTAGCGATATCTACCAAGTCTTTAAGCCGGGCAATGGTGATGTCCTTATTGCTGATGTCGCCATCTTTGCTATCAGCTTGTATCCATTGCTGTTGCAGTTGTTTGACGTTGCGAAAAATTGTTCTTTGTTCAGCAGCGTCCCAGTCATCTGCCTGATTAGTCATTGACTGGGCAATAGAAGTTGTGAGCAACACTACCAGACTCACATTCCCTAACCAAACAATATCATCATGATGTAACTCTTGAGGACAGGTAATCAGACGGTCATTTACTTGTGTCCCATTTTTACTCCCCAGATCCTTAATAGTCCATACACCATGAGCTACTTTCACAATCTGGGCATGGTTACGGGAGACTCCCCCAAAAGGTAAGTATAAATTACATTCTGGTAAACGGCCGATAGTGAATACATCTTGATCCACCAAAACTGTTGTTTCGGTATCTCCCTCTTTTAGAAGTAGTTTGAGTTCAGTCATGAGTATGAAATATTTGTCCTGGAATCTAAGGGTTCAAGCATATCTGAGGTTAGGAATAAACTAAAAGTCAACCCTTTGCCTTTTATTTATGACACCGCTAAGAACTTTACGACAACTTGATGTAGTAAATATTACAGATTAATTATAATCAGAGATTATTGATGATAGTGCGATCGCAAGGTTAAGGTGATTATACGGTTTCACTTTAACCTTGATACATTACTAACTTTACGTGAATTCGATGAACCTCACCCCAACCCCTCTCCAAGGCGGAGAGGGGCTTAAATCTTCCGAAATATCAATGAAAAATCGAGGTTTTAAAGCCTCTCACCTTGTAGGAGAGAGGAATGGAAGCGGGGTTTTCTCCAGCCATCGAATTCACGTTAACTTTCAATCCACTGTAGGGAATTAGGAATTACCAATTACAAATTAATAATTATGGGATTTTAGTCCACTTAAGTGGACTTACGCTTTTAGCCTTGCACTTCAGTACAGGGGGAATGCTGTTGTAAAATAGAGCATTTTGGCGAACCAATTCAGTTTGGTGGCAACTCTAAAGGTATCGTACCTAAAAAGCCCTTACGATAATCTGTTAAAAGTTGCCTTGCGGCTCTTTCTACATCACCTTTGTAGCGATGTTCTGCCAAAGCGTGCAAGTAAACTTCTCCTGTGTGGGGTGAAGAATCTAATTCATAGCGTGATGCTAATGGCTTATCTGGCAACAAATTAGTAGCTACATCTTGGAGATAATTGAGCAAATTTACTAACTCTGCTGCTACTAACTGATTATCGTAAGATGCTTCGCCAATATCATCACAGATAGCTAATTTTAATGCTGCTTCTTGATCTTCCAGCCTGAGGGGAATCACACCAGGAGCATCTAACAATTCTAATTGCTCAGAAATTCGTACCCAACGCAAAGCACGAGTTACTCCAGGACGGGCAGCACTTTCTACCACCCGCTTTCCTAACAAACGGTTAATCAAAGCTGATTTACCGACATTGGGAAAACCAATCACTACTGCACGGACTGGACGGGGTAACATCCCGCGATCGCGTCTTCTTTGATTGAGTTCTACCCCAGCTGCTTGTGCTGCTTTCAAGACTGCGGCGACACCTTGACCATGTTGAGCATTAGTAAAATAAGCTGTTTCTCCTTGGCGTTTAAACCAGTCTACCCACAGCGATCGCACTTGCGAAGAAATCATATCTAAGCGATTCAGTACCAACACCCGCGTCTTATTGCCTACCCACTCTTCTATTTGGGGATGGTGTGTCGCTAAGGGAATCCGGGCGTCTCTTACCTCCAATACCACATCTACCCGCTTGAGCTGTTCTTTTAGGTTCTTTTCAGCCTTGGCAATGTGACCTGGATACCATTGAATTACATTTAACTTATAGTTTTGTGTTATAGACATTTGTTATTAATTACTCGTAACTGTTCATTGTTTAGTGGCTTGATGCAGAATTAGACGATTGCCATCGGGGTCATAGGCATAAATTTCTCTCCCGTGAGAAGCAATGGAAATCTCTCCGGGTGGAGAATAGCCTAAATTGGTAAGGTGGGCGATCGCACTTTCTAAGCTACAGACCTCTAAACACAAACTTAGCTTACTTTTGGCACTCGTTTCAAATTCAGACTCGTGTATTTTTTTGGGTTTAAAGATACCTATTCGTAGTCCAGATATCTGAAACTCTGCATAAATATTAGGAATTACCGAGGTTGGATTCTGCTCTAATAATTGACTATAGAAATTTACCAAAACCTCAAAATTAACTGTTGCGATCGTTACGAGTGCATCATTGCAATGAAACAGTTCTGCTTGTGGTTGGGGCTGTTGATATTTCATATGAGCCTCTGAATTCAAGCAACTGGCGCAAATATTGTTTATTTACCATCCTATTCCTTATAAAAGGATACAGTATACCAGTGAGCAATGTTAGATTTTCACCAGGGTATACGTGCCCAGTCTGTAACATGCCAAATCCAAATAAACGCAAATGAACAAATTAAAGCGCCTAAATTCCATTTAACAGAATTTCTGATGAGTTTTTTGTGGGTATTGTTTTGTGCTGCTTGAGCTTCATCATTGATGTTTTTTTCTAATTTTCCGATTTGTGATAACAGTTGATTTTTCACCTCTTGAGGATTTTTTACCTCTGGCGCATTCTTTTGTTGATTTAACGATTTAAAAATTTGATTTATATCTTGGTCAGTAGTAGCTTTTCCCAGAATGTCTTTAATCTGTCGTATTTGGGTAATTTTTTGTGAAGAATTATTTTTAATTTGGAGATAATTTTGATTATCAATCCGCCAAGTATTATTAATCCCTAAAGGCAGTAGTAATAAGAATAAAACCCCAGCCAAGAGAGAACCCCATGATACAAGACTTAATAAATAAATTTCTACTTTATTACGATAATCTCTTTCTCCAAATACTACAAATATCAAACCTATTAAAGGTAAAGGTGCATGTTCTACAAGTGCCCCTATCATTTGAAATTCCCAAACAGGATTGGTAAAGTAAAATGGAATTAAAATATTAATAACATCAATAAAAGCTAATACTAATAATATATAACCAACAAAACGTAGCTTAAAAATAGCAGGCCAAAAATCTTTTTCTAATTGATCCATAAAAAGCTCAACCTAGAGTAAAACAAACCCAACACAAGTTACAGCAAGCAATGTTAATCGGATTTATTGTCGAAGTTATATCTCCTTTTTCAGTTTAGTTAATTGCGACATACTTGTTGATTTTTTTGTAGTATCAGATGACAGACAAACCCGAAAGCGAAAATAGAAATAGTAGAAAATATTTGTGTTCCAGGCTGTCCGTGCCAGTATTCAAAACCCTCATGGTTGGAGGCTGCTACTAGCAGTGTTATCAATACAAGTCGAAACACGTTAATTATAAATGCTAGAAATACTGCAATAATGGGCAAGAAAATTTTCTGAAATGTATTAATAGGAAACACTAATATAAAAATTAATGCTAATTGTAAAAGTAGTAATATAGCATTTAAGCCTGAACACGCAGGATATATCTCAATAGCTCCTGTAGGAAGAATTACATTAACGCCTTGCCGAGAAACTGCAAAGCCTAAATACCAAAGCACGAAACTAGAAAACTTAGCAGCTAATAGACTGAAATCAACTTTGGATGAAATTAGTGATATTAGCAAACCTTCAGATATTAATAAGAGCAAAATTATAAATTCTTTAGTGTATTGCTTTAATCCCTTAATGCCAGATGCCATCAAAGCCAAGCCAAAACAAGAAAATAAAGCATAAATTTTAACAAAATAAGTCTCGAACCAAAATAATGATGAACTTTTAACCAAAACAAAACTAATTAGTAAAAAACCAAATACACTAGAAACAATATCACTTTCTAGGTTAAGAGTATATCGTTTTTTCCAAATCAAATTTAGTATAGCTGCCCAAAATAGAACTTTGATGCTTAGAGTATCTGAACTGCCAATAAATTTCCAAGTTAAATAAATTTGAATTAATAGTAAATCAATAGCGATCGCAGATAGCCAAAAGTTAGATTTATTTAGTTTTTTTACAATATCCAAGCCTGATGCTTTCATGAATTTTTCTTTTTTGAACAATGATTTACAGCACCCACAACAACTAATGCCAATATTCCAGTGGTTGGCGAAAATTCGTAAGGTACAGCAGCAGTGTTAGTTATCAAACCGACAGATTGGAGATCGATATTAGCTCGTGCAGATGTAGTATTATCTCCCAAGAAAACAAAGTTAGAAGTTCTATAAACATCACTTCCAAATCCGCTAGCTGTTGTGTAATCTCGTAACAAACCGCTAAAAAGATTAGTAGCACCGCTACTTAAAGTGTAGGAATTTCCAGAGACATTTAAATTATAGGTAGTTAGGTTTGATAACAAGCTGGAAACACCAGTTACTTGTTCGCCAATAGAATTAAAAGAGGAACTAGCCTGAGAAAAAATATCATCATTTCTAAAACCTATTTCGATTCCTTGCTTGTCACTACCAAGAACTATAACGCTGAAGCCAGCACGATAATTCCCATTAGTACCATCGTTAGCTTGTGAGTTAATTCTTACTCTAAAAGAAAGGTTGTAACCAGCATTTCGATCAAGTGCGGGAAATAATGGATTGACTAGGGTGGTAGGGGTAATGACAGAACTAGGAGAGGTTGGGGGGTTGGCGACATTGTAATTACTATAGCCAGCATATATACCGTTATTGAAAGTGGTGTTCAAATTCGTTATACCTCCGCTGGCGCTTTGTGTGCCACCATTAGGAGATCCAAAAGTTAGCGCTGGCGAATTATTTAGCTCTGGCGAATTATATTGATCTGGCGTGACACCTGATGATCCATCATAAAGAGTGATTACTCCAGCCATGCTGCGGTTGGCTGTCATCAGCAAGGTCAACCCAACGATAATACCAGCTATTTTGTTTCTCATGATGAATTTATATACCGTAGAGGTAATTAAATATAAGGTTAGGATTATTACTGGGTATTTGGGCGTATCAGGCTTTTAAGCGAGGCTCCATAAAAGGCTGTGTAATTTATAACGCATCATTGTATACCATGAAATTACAATTTTGTGTAATCTGGAGATAATCGTATAAAATTTGTTAAAAACTAAACATAACAGCAATTTTTAACCAGTGTAAACACTTAAAATTGTAAGGGTACAATAATCTTGTACCCTTATTACTTGTTCTGAATAACTGGAGATTCTGCATAATTAACTGTGCTATCAGCTACTTCTATCAGCAAAAATATATCTTGTGATTGGGAGTGTGGTGTATCAAGCAAATCAGATAGTGGGCTTGGTTGGTGCTGGAATCCAATAAACGCTGAGTGCTAGGATAATGCTGACTAACATATCAACTTCGACTGGCTTGACTAAGCAAAAATTAACGCCTAACTCGTAAGCCATCTTGATATCTTCGTCTAAAGCAGAGCCAGTCAACATTACAACCGGAAGTTGCTGAAATTCAACTTGTTCGCGCACCCATCGCAAAAGTTGCAGCCCTGACTTTCCAGGTAGCCTTAAGTCTGTCAACAGCAAGTTTGGTAGCGGATTAGCAACTGTGTCTTCATAAGGAGTCTGCCCCAACAGATAACGTACAGCATCTTCTGTTGTCCCTACAACTCGCAAATTAGGCAATTTGTCTAACTTAGATTTTTGCAGGGCGCGTCTAACCAATAAGACGTAGGCAGCATCGTCCTCAACATATAAGACAGTTTTGGAATCAACTTCTGCCATTTCTAATAACCTTTAGTTAAGCCTATGTTCAAAATTTAGTGAGGACTGTTTAGCGTTCATTGAACTGAGTTTAAATATGTAGCAAGTTGCTTCATGATTTCAACTAGTTCACTAAAAGATCCAGGTCTAACAATATAGGAACTTGCCCCTAACTCAGTTGCTTGATTAATATCTTCCATCTCGCCAGAACTACTGAGGACAATCACAGGCAGGTTAACAAAGTTTGGTTGTTGTTTGATCCAAGCAAGTAGTTCCATGCCGTTCATACGAGGCATTTTGATATCTGTAACTATTAAATTAGGGAGGGGATAGTTATTGAGATAGGCATCATCTACGGTTTTTTTGAGATAGTTGACTGCCTGTTCGCCATCTTCAACCGCTTGGATTTGAATGTTGCGTTCAACCTTACTCATTGCCCGCCTAATTAGTAATACATTACCTGGTTCATCGTCTACTAGCAGAATATAATTCTGCTGAGTATTACTCATAGTTTGTAATTGTTTCTTTCTAAACGATACTGTCAAGCGATGCTCGTCTTTTTAAATTCGTATTTAGGATATCGAAGTTAAAAGTAAAACACTTTTGCCTCAGATTGAACTTTAAAGTAGTTACAAATGTATCTCATACCAATTCGTAATTAAAGAAGTTAAGTTGAATCTGGATTTCCAAGTATCTATCTGTAGTCTTATCTTGGAGAATTGGTATCAGCCTTGTGGCAGTTCTATCCAAAACTGGCTTCCCTGCCCTAAACTAGATTCGACCCCGACGCGTCCTCCCAAGCGTTCGATGCCCTTTTGAACGATCGCTAGCCCTACTCCCGTTCCCGAATAAGTATCTGCGGCATGAAGCCGTTCAAATACGCCAAAAATCCGTTCTTGAAATTCAAGTTCAATACCAATACCGTTGTCGGCAATCCATAAACGAATCCAATCTTCGCGTTTTTCTGCCCAGACACGTACCTGGGGCTTAACATCAGGATTTACATACTTGAGCGCATTTGTCAATAAGTTGAGCAGTACTTGAGTCAGAATGGTGCGCTGACCAATAACCTGAGGTAGGGGAAAAGCCACGGTAATTTCGGCCTGCTTGGCTTGCCGTTCAGGTTCTAACTGAACCAAGACTTCCTGCATTACAATTGTCAAATCAACTGCCTGCAACTGAATCTCGGTTTGGCTAAGTCGGCTATAGGCGAGTAAGTCTTGAATTAGCTGATCCATGCGTTGAGCAGAATCGGCAATGTGTCGAGCATATTCCTGTCCCAGGTCATCTAAGCGATCGCCGTAGTCTTCCACCAGTGCCTCAATTAAGCCTCTGATGCCACGTAGGGGCGATCGCAGGTCATGGGAGACTGTATAGGCAAAGCGTTTTAACTCCTGGTTGACTTCTGCAAGTTGGGCTGTCCGTTCCTGTACCCGTTGCTCTAGGGTTTCATTGAGATGCCTGACTGCCATCTCTGCGGCTTTGCGATCGCTAATATCTTTAATAACACTAATAAAGTAGTCTGGTGTTCCTCCGCTTTGCCGCACCAGCGCCACAGTTAAGTAAGCCCAAACGAGAGAGCCGTCTTTACGAATATAGCGTTTCTCCATTGAGAAAGTCTGAATTTCACCTGCCAATATCTGCTGGACATAGGCTAAATCAATTTCTAAATCATCAGGATGAGTAATATCTTGAAACGTTTTTTGGAGTAATTCTTCGTAGGAATACCCTAAAATGTCGCAGAGTTTTTGGTTGACTCGCAGCCACCGTCCATCGAGAGCAACATGGGCAATGCCGACGGCTGCCTGATTAAAAGTAGCTCGAAATCGCTCTTCGCTGGCTCTCAATTCTTCTTCGGCTCGTTTGCGTTCTCGAATATCACGGGAAATGGTTGCCAGATTCAGGGGTTTTCCTGTTTGGCGATCGCGGTTCATAAATGTAATCTGAAGTATTGGGATCACTTCTTGCGAGGAAATGTGTTGCAAGAGGTTTTCTCCCTCCCAATGCCCCTGCTTGAGAATTGTGGGCAGAACATCATTCAGGATGAATTCTTGGTATTCAGGCGGATGAATATCTGACACCCGCAGGTGGTTTATCGGTGCAGTGGGTGACAGCCCAATCATCGCTCGACCTGCCGGATTGATATAAATTATTTGACCGTCGAGATTTGCCATACCGATGAAATCAGAGCTATTTTTTACAATGGATACCAACATTTGCTGCTCTTGTTCAATTTGCTTGCGTTCGGTAATATCTCGATTCACTTCTAAGAATCCTGTTGGGCTTCTCTGCTCATCTCGAATCAACACCTGACGACTCTCAACGATAATTTGCTGGCCGTCTTTACGAGTATGGGTTAATTCGCCCTGCCAGCGTTCTTGCTGTAGAAGAATTTCATCAAGGCAAACCCCTGGCTCAGGCAACTGGGTGTGCAAGAAGGTATGAGTTATATGACCAATTGCTTCTTCTCGCGTCCAGCCATACATTGTTTCTGCGCCTCGGTTCCAGTAAGTAATGGCTCCTTGCTCATCCCGAACGATGATCGCTTCGTATGTCAACTCAAGGAGGTCAGCTTGCCTTTGCAATATCGCTGCTTGTTGCGCTAGCTGCTGTTCTGCTTGCTTTTGAGCCGTCACATCTCGCGTCACGGCATATACTAAGCCGTTTTCAGGAGTTAAAACTGATGACCAAGAAAACCACTTGTATGACCCATCTTTACAACGGTAACGATTTTCAAAGACGAATGTAGAATTACCCAGTACCACGTTTTCAGCTTCTACAATTGTCTTTTCCTGGTCTTCAGGATGCACAAAGTTAATATACGGTTCAGCCAAAAGTTCTGCTTGGCTGTAGCCTAGAACTCTCTCCCAAGCCGGGTTAAGCTGCTTGAAGTAGCCATCGACCCCAGCAATGCACAGCATATCAAGGGAAAGGGTAAAGAACTGATTGCGCTCTTGTTCGGTTTGCTTGCGTTTGGTCACATCGATCGCTGTTACAATCACCAGCCTCCTGCCATCCGACAACTGACCGACAGGGGCAGCATAGAAATCCCAAATCCGGGTTTCACTAGTATAGGTAGTGATGGAATATTCTCCCATAGAAGTTCGGGATTCTAGGGGGAAGACGCTGGAGATCGCAGCTAGCACTTGTTCTTGGCGATCGCTATAGGCTCTTTCTGTCCAGGCTGCAATTGTGGGAATATCTTCGATGCTGTAACCTGTAATCTCTGTCCAGGCATGGTTAATTTGCAGTACTTCCCCATCTTCAGTGTGCAGGATTATGGGCAGGGGAGCATCAAGGATAGCCTTACGAAAGCGTTCTTCGCTCTGACGTAAAGCTTCTTCCGCCTGCTTGCGGTTGGTGATATCAAAGCGAATGGCAATATATTGATATGGCTTGCCCGTGTCATCCGAAAACGGCACGATAGTGGTTGCCACCCAGTAGTATGTACCATCCTTGGCGCGGTTTTTAATCTCTCCTTGCCAAACTTGCCCCCTAGCAATGGTTGCCCACATCTGCTGAAAAAACGTCTTTGGGTGATAGCCAGAATTGATAATACGATGGGTTTGCCCAATTAATTCTTCTCTGGAGTACCCAGAAAGCTCACAGAATTTGTCATTAATATAAGTAATAATTCCTTTAGCATCTGTAATTGCTACGATTGAGGATTCATCCAACGCAAACTTAATATCTGCCAGATCCTTCAGGGATTGTTGCAAAGCCGCTTCTGTCCGCATTCGCTCGGCAATTTCTTGTTCTAGAATTTGATTTGCTTGAGATAGTTCAGCCGTGCGTTGCTCTACCCTCATTTCTAGTTCAGCATAGGCATCTCTTAATGCTGACTCTGCTTGTTGACGCTTGATATCTAATCGATACAGCCCTTTTGCACAGTACCAAGTTAACCCCATAAAGGCAAGCACGTTACCCGTCACATGGAGGGAAAGTCCAAAGAAAGCATCAAACCAGCCAATTCTTTCTCCCAGCAACCGCAGCCATCCCAGCGTGAAGGGGACAGCAACCGCCGCGGGTAACAGCACCCGCGCTGTGATTCCACCAGCCGTATTGCTGGCAAATAGGCTCATCCACCCTTGATCGGGAGCTGCAAACAATATCCCAACCGAGAGCATCACAAATGCGATCGCAGTATGGAAAGCACCATACGTATACGATGCTAGACCTAATATCGGTTTGGCTCCATAAGTATAGCCGATTAAAATCTGGAGACTTATTAAAGCTGTGCTGAGTGCTGCCAATTGAACCAGCCGATAACGGACAATCCTGCTAGTCAGGAGCGACAAAGCAGTACCAAGCAGGGTAAAGTTGAATGCTGATACGGGTGACATCCGACCTGGGCTAGAGGTCGCAATGGCTCCTGGTTCTTCTGGAAACAGCAGTTGATCTATCCCCAGGTTCCAGCCGAACAAATACTCACTCAGAGTCAGCAGACCCATAATAGCAACAACTAAGGCACAACCCTTAGCCAACTGCCGTTTAATTTTTCTGGTTGATTGTAAAAAATACAACGCCAAACCCGACAGCACAAAGCCCGCTGCTGTATTGGGTTTCATCGTCACCCACTGAGGCAAGATACCCTTTAAAACATCGATGTCAAACACCCAACCAAGCAGCACAACGCAGCCGATAAAGACAACGCCAAAGCTGCAAACCTGGGAAGTTGCTTTTAGCGCAGTCAGGAGACGGCGATCGGACTGAGCAATAGTCATGATACTGAGAGTTATTTATAGAACTGAATAACAGCCAATAAGCCATTAAATTCAACCTTTTTCCATAATGCCTGTCATTATGGTTATTCGCTTGCTCCAAATGATTGAAAACAGCACATTTAGAGTACAGCCATGCGATTTAGCATCATGCACACTACCGAGACTTACAAGCATAAACTGCGATTTTGTGACAACAAGCATAAGTTGCCACAAAATTTTGTGACTTTACCCATAACTTTGCCGCTACTGGAACCATAACTTTGCCGTCAATGTCACTATAACCCTCATTCTTGCGTCAGCTAATTTTGGATGCAATTGCCAGTTTGGAACCATAAATTTGCCGCAAGTCCCAGTTGGAAGGATAAGCTTGCCGTGAGTCCAATTAAGCATAGAAAGCAGGAAAGCGCCGGATTTTTTTAGAAGGGAGCAGAAGCGGTTCATGCTGGTATGGGATAGAGACTTTCGGCTATCGAACTGTTGTGAGTAACTACTGGAGTAGTATAATATCCTCCTAACCATTGAGAACATTGCGAACAATAGCCTAAACTGGATTGCTAGTCTAACCAAATTAGTTGGCGATGACAATGAGAGCAATTTTGCACAAGAGAATGTTGATGTATTAAACAAACTCTGCCATCTTTAAATTTTTCTCGAAATTTCCATCTATGGCAGCCATATTAATTCAAAGTGAGGAATATGTAGACTTAACGTTTAAGCTCAGAGGCGCACCGATTCCTCTTGATAATGGTTATGTTATCTATAGCGCATTGTGCAGGATTTGTCCTATCCTTCACGAACTAGAGTCTATTGGTATTCATCCGATTGCTGGAATACCGACAAGAAATAATTTGCTTGAACTTACTGCTCAATCTCGCCTCAAAATTCGGATTCATCATCAACAAATTCCTTTAATTTATCTTTATTTAGCAGGTCAAGCTTTTCACATAGGTCAAAATTCTTATCAACTAGATATTCCCGACTACAAACCGTTAATTTCTTCAGAAAGTGTCTATTCCAGATTAGTCATAATTACAGGTTTTCAAGACTCGACTAACTTTATTGAAGCTGTGCAACGGCAACTGGATAATAAAGGAATACAAGGAAAAATTGAACTTCTTACCCGACAAGATGGAACACCTCAAAAAAGACAATTAACCATCAATCAAAAAGGGAAACAGTTTAAAGTTAGAGGATTTGGCATAAAAATTAGCTCACTCAACCCAGAAGATTCCTTAACGTTGCAAGAACAGGGAATTGGCGGGAAACGAAAAATGATGTGTGGAATATTTGTCCCAGCGACTCGCAGCAAGGAAGAAGAGGAAACCTGATCATGGTTGCTACCCAACCCAAAATCTCCCTATCTCTCAATGCTGCGGATACGACAATAATGCACCGCGTGGGAATGACGGGACTATACATGACTTTAAAGCGATTAGAAAAGCAATATCCCTCATCTCGTCAACGCGGAGGACATATATCATGGTCTTTGACTGCTGATACTATTGAATTATTCTGGCAAGGAAGTGTTTTTGTCGCCCTATCTTGGTTAATTAAAGGGTCTTTTCAATTAGATGATACAGGTTTAATTCATTTAACAGGATTAGACAATGATGCAATAGATTTAAGTCAGAAAATTCATATTCATGAGGGAATGTGTGCTGTTTTTCTGCGTCATAACCAGTTTTATCAAGCGGGAGAGATAGTTAACACTGAACTAAAGTTTGAAGAAAAAAAAGTCGAGTATCAATACAAATCCCTAACTTGGTACGCACATCAAACCTTTGCAGAGAAGTTATACGAAGTAGATACCCAACAACTCAGACATGATTATGTTCAAATAACCAGTTGGTTGTATTTAGGGGGAATTGTTCGCCATGCTAGGACGCAGAATACTACAAAACTAGAAGAGAAACCTGAATACGCCTTAGCATTATTATTTGTACCAGTAGTTTGTCATTATTGCTTACTTCATATCCCATCAGAAGACTTGAAGGGAAAGAAACCCCATCGCTACCTGGTGGTGATTCCAGAAATCAAGGATTTTGAAGACGCTTCTCAAAGAAGATGGCGATTACAGCAATTAGAAACAAAACAGCTTCATGTTAGTAGCCTTGGTGAAGCAGGATTACTTTATTACAGCTTAGACGATATTCAGCTTGAAGGCGACTACTATCAAGCTTGTCAAGTTTGGTTATATGAAAAAATGAATCAAGCTTCTCGTCAAAGAACATTGATGAGTATACAAGAAATTGAAATTGATAAAAATACTTTAATCACTTATCAACAGGTTCAAAAATATTTTCAAGCAAATTATCAGAAGATTAAACCTAAGCAAATTTTTATTAACGTAAATCCAATTCGCTCGCTGATTGCTGATAATTTAGTGACGGGAATTCATTGGTGGTCTAATTTTTGGGAAAAATTGGTGATAGAGGATTCAAAAGAATACTTATTTAACCAAATATTTCCCAATCGGGAAGGATTCATAAGAATGGCAGAGAATAGCGAAGAAGACAAGCAGTATCTTATTTTTATCAAGGTATTTCAGCAAGCGATGAAAGGCAATTTTGCTAAAATGTATGCTAAAGCTGAGGAAGGGAAAGACCCTCCCATTAAGAAGAAGGTTGAACGATTAAGGGCGGAGCTAAACTATTGTTATGATGAATTGTCGTTTAAGGAATATTTATCTGACTTTTTAGTAAGAGGGGGATTAAATAAGTATTTTAATCAGCATCAAGAAGAAATTTCACTACTAATCAAAAAATCACCTTGGCAAGAACTAAGAATTTGGTCATTGTTAGCGATCGCCAGTTATAAACCCAAAGATAAATCCACCAGTGGGGATGATAGTTTATCTACAAACAATCAAAAACCAGAAGAAGTGAATGATGAGTCAGAAGAAGAATGACAATAATATCCCCAATTATTATCTTTACGGAACAGTCCTCACTCGTTATGGGTTAGCCTCCTTAAATCATGACATCAGACGAGGAAATAAAACTATTCTACAAAAAGGCTATTGGAATGGTAAAATTCATTCTTTTGTAGGTTCTAGCGCGATTCGTTGGGCGTTACGCTTTTATCTTCAAAAGCAAGGTTATTTAGTTAATCGAGTTTGGGATGAAGATGAACATATTAATCGGTTAACAAGTGAAGATTTTGATCCAGAACAATTTTATGATGATGATATTTTTGGGTTTGCTTTATTAGAGTCTGCGGAGACAGAGGAGGAGACTTCAACAACAAAGAGAAAAAAGAAACAAAAAAAAACCAGCACTCCTAATCAGCGAATTGGTGCTTTAGCGATGAATATGGCTGTTTCGCTAACGCCTTATGATGGTGCAGTCAAGTTAGGGGCGAAAAGTGGCAGGGAAAAGGATAGTACATCGCTCCATATTACAGAATATCACGCAACTCGATATCAATATTATTTTGGAATTAATGCCACTCATCTCAAAAACTATTCGCGGATTTTACCTCTGATAGATGGGATTATGGAATTACCCAAGGTAGGAGGGAGTAGCAATATTTTTAACTATCCTTTCTGTCCCGATAGTTTGGTATTGCAATGGACAAATAATTTTGCTTCATACATTTCCTATTGCTTTGAATATTGTGAGCCTAAGAGTAAGGAAGCAAAATTTACAAAAGAATTTATCGATGAAGTGGAATGCGGACAGATTGACCCTAGCCAATTGTGGATTGGGGGAACAATGGTCAAAGAGTTACAGGAATTGGATAATTTTGAGAATTCCACTTTTAATAAGGCGCATATTTATCGTAATCGAAATGAACTGATTGAAGACTTGAAAACAGTCATTAAAAGAGATTTGGGCTTAGAAGAATCAAAATGATTGCACCATTAATTCTCTATTTGGATGTTCCCTTTGCGACTTTTCGGGAGTCCCATGCAAGAGAAATGGGAAAAACCTATCCTGTCCCATCTCCAGCAACAGTGTATGGGATGTTGTTGTCTTTGGTAGGGGAAACGGATGTTTATCGCCACTGTGGGGTAGAATTGGCGATCGCAATGTTATCTAGCCCCAAAAAGTCGCGAATTTTGCGTCAAATGAGACGGTTTAAAAATGCTGATTTTAGCCATCCAGAGAATGTTATTCCCGGTTATCAAGAAATT
Organism: Mojavia sp.; assembly: GCF_059505145.1. Taxonomy (NCBI): domain Bacteria; kingdom Bacillati; phylum Cyanobacteriota; class Cyanophyceae; order Nostocales; family Nostocaceae; genus Mojavia; species Mojavia sp. The sequence goes on along the minus strand of NZ_JCACKA010000036.1, from coordinate 63,537 downwards.
TTGTCTAATCTCAAGTGTTTGATTTGGGTTCGTTCTGAGGGGGAGAAAATACAACCAAGTTTAAGGGAGAGGATACAGTTAGCGTTTGACCATCCTGAGCTAGTAAGACGATTTGGTTGTTTATTTTTAGGAGAAAGTGATCAGTTGATTAAATCAATCAAACTTGTCTCCCAAGATTATCTTGGGGGGGTGAGACAGTGGGTAATTAGGGATAATCGAGGTAGGTTAACCTTACCCTATTGGGTTGACCATGTGGGGTCAAGAAATACCCGATTTTTGAGGTATCGGATTGAGGAAATGTCAAGCTCACCTCCTCCTGATTTGGCGTGGACGATGATTCAATCTCCAATTTGACAAGTATCTCTTATTGGAAAGGGAATTCAGGGTAAAAGAATGGCGGCAAGGTTTACACGGTAAGGGATATGGGAATTGAGGCAAGGAAAAAGGTGCTTGCTATTTTTGGAAAAGTTGATCAGCACTGGGTTTGAGGGGCTGAAAATAAGGGAAACTTTGGTAGGTTTTGAGTTTTTGGTTTCTTGATCTGGAAGGTACTTGTAAGATTGTAAATGAGCCTTCCTCAGTTAAGGATTTTCAGCTTTGCTGTGATTCGTGGCTTGATGCCGTTAGGCGTTGCTCAAGTACGGGTCTCAACAAGCACAAATTCCTTTTTTGCAGGTGATTCGTGGCTTGATGCCGTTAGGCGTTGCTCAAAATAGAGAAGAATGGTACGAACGGGGTAGACAAATTTGTGATTCGTGGCTTGATGCCGTTAGGCGTTGCTCAAACTAGGGCGAATCAAGCAGCTTGATGAATGTAGAGAAGAAATTATGCGCTGGAAGGTTGTCAGAGTTGCTGCTTTGCGAGAAAACTGTTCTCAAAGAGCCAGTGCATTTCTAGAAAGTGAACTTGACAAAGCATACAAAAAAGAGAGGTGATTGAATCACCTCTCCAAGTCGATGGGATAAATGCTTTGTGTGTTATGCTACGTCGGCTACAAGTAAGCCATTAACAGCGATGATGATTATTTGCGCTGCCAAAGGAGTGTCACAGCATTGCCTGTCATCGCTATTACAGGGTTGTGCTATCCATTTACTTTCCAGATTTTGGTAGAAAGTGCCAAGTAGTTGAGAACCATTCCAGACTCGATACAGTTCACCCAAGTCATCTGCTACTGAGTCAATTTCAATTTCTGGTGCTACTGGGTCGGCCAGGTGGTCAATATATTCCTCAAACTCTGATTCAGCCAAGGCTGAGTTGCTAAAGTCATCTTGTACAATCATCATGAGTGACCTCATTAACGGGGTTGAACAAAAGGCGATCGCATTTCTCTTGCCGGAGGGCGATCGCCTTTTTGATTTCATAAGATATATTAGTAACTTTAGTAGCTAAAAAGCAAGAAGATATCCAAAACTTTAATGAGTCACTTCTACAACGCTAAGGAAGTCGCTCAGAGAAATATTCAATGCAGCACAAATAGCCTCTAATACTTTTATAGAAACACTTTCAGACTCACCATACTCTAGTTTTTTAATGTTTTGATGGGAGCATTCACCTCCCTTGGCTGCAATTTCATCAGCTAGTTTCTGCCGCGATTTTTTCCCACGCAATCGCTTTAAAAGCTCTCCTCTGTCTTTATTCCAAGCAACGAATACAACATCTGTAATATAAATATACATTTTTGTTTCTTTTTTACCCTTATCGCTCATATAATAGCTACACCAGTAAACAAATAGTAGAATTTTGGGCTACTACAGTTTACAAACTATGAGGATGTAGGATAAAAGCGATCGCGTCAAAATTGATTTAGTTTACGGGGCTTGCCGCAAATTGGTTTGTCCTGGGTTCACAATACTCATGATCAATGAAATAAGTCGTTGATCACCTTGCTGGCAATGTGTGTGCAACATTCGGAATACAGCGGCTTTTAAGAACGCGCGATCGCTAATCCCCATCTCTTCGCAGTGGGTTGCACAACGATTGAGCGCATCCATCAATTCTTGGTCAGAACTAGGCGCAATTTTCGCAGATTTGCACCAAGACTGGAAATACCTTAGCCAACTTATAAATTCAGCGTTTAGCACGTCTCTTTCATATCGTTCTCTGATATGGAACACTTCATCCCAAGTAATCACCTCTTCAGTGTTTGGGCCAAACTCGATTTGCCATCGCGGTAGTTGACCAGTTGGTGCAAGTGTACCAGCAAAAGGCTGACTGTTTTCGAGAGAGAGTCTGATTCCTGTACAGTTGTAAGGGTCAAACGATTTGCGACGAGTGCCGTCATTCCTCAAGAGAATATCCTTCGCAAGTTTGTAGCGAGAGTTACATTTATTTCCCATTGGAACAAGGTTACGCAAATTTGAAGCAGCAAATGGGTATTTGCTTTCTGCCAGGTAATGATCCAATGCTTCACGGGGTGCTTCTGGTGCATCAAAGTACTCACACCCACAGAAAGGACATGTATGAGAGGGAGCCGCATCATAAATTACCTTGTAGTGCTTATCGCGGATTTCCAGTTTTGTGAGAAGTTCAAACCCAAATTCAAAAAGTTTTTTTACTGGCTCATGAATGACTTCTGGCAAATCACCGATAGCTTCACAGTTCAATTGGCAAGACAAGAGAAGATCAATCTGATTTTGGTCATGGAATGCTTGAAGAATTCGGTTCTGTTCTGCGGTGGTAAGCTTTTCTAAAGCTGTCTTGTAATTATTCAACCTATCTTCCAGCCCTCGGCGTTTTTCCAACCTTTTTCGGTATTGCGCTGGAATAATTTCAGGCCATGCTGGCAGAGTGGCTGCTGCTTTTAGGCTTGTATGAATTGAACACAGAATCTCGCGTAAGCATTCGTGAAGCCAATTTTCCGCTGTTGCCGAAACGGGATACCCAAACAGCATCCTACACCTCATCCCTATTTGTTAGCTGCAACAGTCGATCAACAAGAAATGCTTTCTCAACAGAATCACCTAGATGCTGCATCCCTGCCCTAATCTCTTCGGGATTTTCACTCTCCATAAGCCTTTTAATCTCATCATGAGGAACTTGTGACATAGGCGGGCGAACGTTAAAGCATTCCTCAATGATTGTGTCGAATGTAGTGCCAAATGTCTCAATATTAGGATTTTGGACTTGAATCTTCCCTTCTTCGTCTTTGCTAAAAATAAAAACTTTGTCTCTATGCATATCAGAGGGGACGAAAGGCGAGTGTGTTGTTAGTAAGCACTCTTGTTCAGTAGCTTTAGCTGATTCTCTGCGATCGCCATGTGTAGTAGGCAGATCCAATATGCGTGAAATGAATTTCACCCGCCATAGCGGATTGAAATGCGACTCAGGCTCATCAAGCAGGAAAAGTACATTAGGAAATGACAACATACAAAATGTTCCAAGAATCTGCCCAAGCTGATGCTCGCCATCGGAAAGCGATACGTAGTCTACCTCTTTGCCAGTCCTTTGAGCAGTAAACATAACGCTTTCAAATCGGAAAACCTTATCTTCATCCTGAGGCTCTGGAAGACGTGAAGCAAACCTTCTCGATTTGGTGTCTTTCCGAAACCGCTCACGGGTTTTCTTGGGAAGTACCAAGTCGTTTAACATTGCGAACTTGTGGAATGACGAGTACAAATCAAGCGTGTTGTTCCAAAAGGAGCGAAACGCTTCTCTTGTCTGGTCATTTATCCAATAGTCAAAGGTATACGTCTCTGTTTTATCGTCATAGGTGTAGCAGGTAGCGCAACGTTGGAGCTGATCGAGATAATCTTCCAGTTCCTTGGTAAGTTGTATTCCTTTTCGCGTACTTTGTGAGCCTCTCCTACTTGGAATCTTCGGGGCTGCACTGTGTGCAAGTTGGACTATGCAACGAAATGAGTGCAGGTTTTGCAGTTTTGCATCCTGTAGCAGAAAATCCCACTGGGAAGCATCACCCAACAGGAGATTTGCCACAAAAACTTCAAGGTGCGTTCCATAGTCAATCAGCATTAGCCGAGTATCGGGAACGCGTTTTGGCTCGTGTAATGCACTTTCGGTTACATCCTTCGCGTACCCACTGCGACTTAAGAGGAACGGCAAACTAAGCGTTTCATTATCGCCTGACGTATAGCCAACAATCTTTTGAGGTAAAAGTTTATGGGTTTCAGGAGCTTTGAGGTCACATTCTATCCAGTCGTATTCATCTTCATCTCTCCGCTCAATTACAAGGCTTGGACGATTTTTACGACTGGCTTTCCGTGAAATGCGGACACGGACAGGTAGCTGCTCATCTTCTGGGTGAATGAGGTACTCAAGCTCGAAATGCAAGTCTGGCCCTTCGGAACGTTCTTCATTGGGAAGGCATGTGTGGAAAACAGACTGAAAAATTTCTGTTAGCACTTGCAAGAATTGAGATTTTCCTGCGCCATTCGGACCAATAAGACATAAAGGATCAAACCCAGAATAGCCACTAAATGGACTTCGTAACTGTAAGTTCAGTCCATCAAGTAGCCCCCCGCAAGTTTTAGCATAAATGATGTGAACCCTTAAAAGCTTCATTTGCCTGCCCGAAAAAAACGCATCGCTTGCTCCTCTTGATCGAAGACCTGGGTAAGAATTGGCTTGGCTTCACTGAGGAGTGTAAACAGGATATCTTTTAGTGAGTCATAATCACCAGTGAGGTTTTCACGCAGTTCATCGAATGAAAATTTGTTCTGAGGTAATTGCCGAATTGCTTCTTTGACAGATTCTTTGGTCATTTTGGTCATGGCTGGTTTTCTAGAAGTTATGTCTCTCTTAGCTTTGGCGGGTTGTGCTGCTCGCTCAGCGTGAATCCGCTCCAACAGCACAGATGCTGATTCATCATTGGGGTCTTGGGGTACGAGTTCGCCACGAAAGGCTTTAGCCAAGAGTACTGGTGTTAAACGCTCGATCTGAGTACAGGCGGCTTGATAGTGGGCTTCGAGGCGATCAGCATAAGCGAACAGCGATTCGACACGACGAACAATTTCTTGCTGTTCATCAAGTGGCGGAATAGGTAGGGGCATAGAACGGAATCTTTGCAAGCTTATTTTTTGTTGGGCAACGCCAGCAGTTATCTCCTTTATTAGCGATCTAATCAAACTACTCTCGATAAACAGTGACAACAGTTTTATACTTACTATTTCAGGATTAACTTTTATCCGTATACAATCGGCTGTAATCACTGAAATAGGTCTATCTAGAGGGAAGACTGCGACATCTCCGGGTGGATCACCCATTTTAGTAATTAGTAGATCACCGGGTTCGACTCTATGTGCCCATAGTTCTTGAGCTTTTTGTTCACTTATAAACTTTGTTGTTTCGTTACCAAAATTTTTCCTGCGTATATCTCGCACAAATACCAATGGAATACCTGCATCTCTATAATCTTTAACAGTCAGGTTGCTTCCGAATGGACCAATTGAAAGTGAGTGCTTTTCAGAAAATTTAATTAAGTCAGGATTGAGCCATACCCAACCATCAGGAATAACATAATCAAGCGAATTGATTGCACTAAGAAAATCACCTATAGGTTCGATCTGTATTAATTCAACTGTGTTACTGATTCTGACAGTATTGTCTTCTCGCCAGCTTTCCGTTAGCTTTCCCGATACTGCTAAATCAAGAATGTTTTGGCGGAAACGTTTGAGAATGCGCGGCACACGATCTAGTCTCTCTTGACAGGCATCTACCCGCATCAGCAGGACATCGAGCTTATCGGCGATGCGTTTTTGTTCGTTGAGGGGGGCTAGCGGAATCTGATGAGCCTTTAGAATAGTTTGGTTTATGTTCTGTTGGGCTCCTCCCTGCCCTTTAGCAACCAATAGATCCCTAGCATTTTTGAGTGCGTGGAATAGGTAGCGCAGTTCTATAACTTCCTGATATGTACAGCAAAATGCGATTGCCTGATTTGTTGCACATGTGATACCAGTAATGCCAAGTTTGCCGATAGAACCGTACATGGCAACTAGCAATGTTTTTGGTGGTAAAAGTTGTGCTGAGCTATTAAGTAGTCCCTCCTCAGTAATGTGGGTTTGGGCATACGTAACTATTCCGTCATTTAGATCTCCAATGACAAGCCACGGGATAGTACCGTTCACATAGAAACGTGGATTAGTTCTCTTGGGGGTTCCTCCACTACCCCAGTTGCCGAGATCCTCAAGCGGAGTCATGATCCACCCATCTGGAAGCTCACTCATGCTTCAATCTCCTCACCCAACTCCTCTAGAATTTCCTGCAATTCTGTCAGAGCAGCTTCCAGTTCACTCATCGCTTCTTGTACAAGCAACTCTGGTTCGGTGAGTTTGCTATTATTCTCTTCGTTTTCATCCTTAAGCCAAGCAATATACAAGTTTTCACCGCGTTTGGCGATCAAATCACGGGTAAATCTTCTAAAACGCCCTTGCTCGCCAGTATCTACACGCTTGGCAAGACTTTCTGGCATACCAAGAGGGTCATCGCCAAAGGCAACTTCAAACTCGGCAAAGTGCTTACGTGTAAGTTGAGTTCGCTTGCCAAACTGCGATATGTTAGTACGCAGATCGTATACCCAAACTTCTTGGGTATTACCGTTTTCTTTTTTACCACGTGTGAAAAACAGCACGTTAGTCTTAACACCTGGAGCATAAAAAATACCACTTGGTAGGCGCAAGATGGTATGTAGGTTGCACTTTTCCATCAATTCAGTGCGAATCTGCTTACCGACATTGCTGTCAAATAACACACTGTCTGGAAAAACTGCCGCAGCACGACCACCAGGCTTGAGACCACCATAAATGTGTTGCAGAAAGCAAAATTGTTTATTACTGGTAGAAAAAGTGAAGTCTTTGCGAGTAGGTAGACCACCCCCTTTCTTGGAGCCGAAAGGTGGATTGGTAAGGATCAGCGTTGCTTTCGGCAATGCTTCTCCCTCTGGCGAAAGCGTATCGCCGTAGCGGATACCTGCCCCTTGCGGGTCAAACTCTAGCCCATGCAGCATTAGATTCATTAAAGCCAGACGGTGCGTGTCCTGCACATGCTCCATACCGTAGAAGGTATTGCTACGGTACTTGCGTTGCTGTTTTTCTGTCCAGATATCCGGGTCACTGTTTTCGCGTATGTAGCGATTGGCGGCGATTAAAAAACCGCCTGTTCCTGCTGCGGGGTCTTGAATAACATCCTTCAACGTAGGGCGCATAACATGCACCATACTATCGATCAGCGGACGGGGTGTAAAGTACTGACCAGCACCGGATTTCTTTTCATTAGCGTTCTTCTCCAGCAGCCCTTCATACACGTCGCCCAATCCTTCTTGCCGGGCGCTATACCAGTCAAGCTTGTCAATCTCAGTAACTAGTGTAGAAAGTGTATTGGGCTTGTTGATAGAGGAATTGGCGTTGGCAAAAATTTCTTTAACAAGTGTGGAACCGCGACTACCAAGGTGGATCAACAGCAATTTGTAAAAATCCAGACGCTCATTTGCTGCCTTGCCTTCCAGATCGTCCCACCGATAACCCTCTGGAAGCAGGTTTTCAGTGCGGGTCTCTTTCGCCATCTTCAGAAACAGCAGGTACGTCAGTTCAATAACGTATTGGTGATACGTCACGCCATCATCTTTGAGGACGTTACAGAGATTCCAGAGCTTGGCAATTAGGTCGTAGGTCGTGGTACTCATAAGCGAAAATTTATCTTACCCCTAAGGGGTATCTGCTGCGTCAACTATTTTTCCAGCAGTTTTTGTGATGGCTTTCGATGACACTTAATCTTAGTTACAAATCACTATATTGCCGCCATTTCTCTGAATTTGTAAACAGAGTGAATCTATAATAATTGTTTCTCGTAGTAGCAATCGCTCGTGACCTTGTAGAAACAGTTCGCTGCAACGTTATTATCGACTGGACACATAAAGCGTTTAACTACATTTCCGCCCATTAGTCAAGCTTTTACTTCGGAAATACGACATCCACCAGAAAAGCAGGAGAAAGCGATGGTGACAGTGCTGCAACAGGCAGAATTGCTGTGTAAAGATTGGGCTGCGTGAGGGGGCAAGAGTGCGATCGCCCCAGTAAAAATATAAGGATGTCAACACACGAAAAATCGTTGGTGTTTATATTGGCGATCGCAGTTGTGAAGGAGCAAAAGGTACTTATCCAATTTAACTGCTAACTTATGATAAATGTCGTATAACCATACAAAAATCACAGACTGAACCGATCTAGGAAAGCAATTGTCTCTTCTCTTCTAAACTCCTTTAAGCATAAATCTTTATTTATACTAAACTTCTATAACTTTAATTCCAGACTAAAATTACCGAACAATATCTTGCCCAATTCCTTAAAATCTGACCCAAACAGCTGGGATACAGTAATCTTCGCCTTCTCGCACACAGGAATAATCAACTTCACCAAATGATAAGGTTGACTTTGATTTCTTGTTGAGGCTATCCTCAACGATTCCATGATTCCCCCTAAATCTCCCAATAACTTCACATCCTTTCCAATTGCTTGTTCAAACACTAACAAAATCAATTGTAATTTTCGGGTTAACTCAATCGGGATGGGTTTATATCCTAATTGGGGAGTAAGTGTAATTAATTCGCTAATTCCTTGAATATTAATTTGATATTTCTCTATTTCCTCTTCGCCTTTAATTTCCTGTCCTAACCACCCGTAACAACGAGAGCAAAATCCCGCAGGTGAAAGCCTAGCCATCACAGGTAAACGCGAACCACAATGAGGACATTCTTCTATTAATCGCTGTTTGTGAATCAAACAAAATTCTACATCCTTAAATGACCATAATAATGGTTCATAAATAGTTTTGTTCTCCTGCTTCCACTCTTGCCAACAACAAGGACACCAAGCGCGATAGTTCCGAAATAACCCCTTGTCATAAATCATTCCTTTCCAGCTTAAAAGGGTCAAAAAGCGTAAATCCTGACGCATTGTTAACTCTTCTAAGACAGTGACTAACTTTCCTGTCATTTCTCGCATTCCGTTGATAGCAGGTTTAGCGTCGCTATTTCCTAATAGGTGACTTAGATTTTGTTCTAATAGCTCAGATTTATCCTCATCTTTGAGAATAAGTGGCGCAATTTCTCCCATAACGAGCTTTTGAGAGCTTAAACAATGCGCCTGCGCTAGACGATGGAGATAGCTACTAAGACTTTCTGCATAGGGAGCTCCCACAGCCACAGGTTCAAGAGAAAATAACCGACTCCGTTGCGGGATTTCTGGAGGTTTTAGGTTCCAATTTTCTGAGTAAATAGTCATCCCTCTGGGATTAACCTAAAGGCTAGTATTTTAGTTTTAACAGCCAAATTTCAGGAATTAGTTTCCGATTCACTTTTAACCTCAATGCCGTAATTAACAAAGAGAGCGGAGACAGATATCTCCAAAGCTGCCGCTAACTTAACAATATTTTTTAACGAAGGGTTACGCTCTCCGTTTTCGATACCTGAGATGTAGTTGCGGTGAAGCCCTGACTTTTCAGCCAGTTCTTCTTGGGATAAATCTAGCTCTCGCCTTCGCCGCCTAATCGCTTTGCCAAAGCGGTACTCAATACTGAAGTGTTTCTGTGTCACAAAACAATACTGAAGCAGTATCGCTGTTAAATCTACCTACTATCAGTGGTTTTTTGCACACTATAAGTGTTATAAAGTTAAGCAGTATAGCATCAGGTAAACAAGTTCCTAACTTTATGGTCTGATTTTGATAGATTCATAAAATCAAGCGCAAAGCGCTTAGTAAGGACTATATGAAAGAGCAATTTGAACAATGGGTTGCTTGCCTTCAAATATCCGAGGCAGGGCAAAAAATTATTGAGAAAGTCCGCACATCTGAACCATCCCGCCGGGTTGGTGGCGGTAGTAAAAATGTTTCGGGACGCTACCCTAGTCGCAAGATGGGAGTCACGATTCAATTTGAGTCTCATCGAGTTGAACTGCCAATTATCTATCAGTTAGAACATGATGAAGATGTTCTAGAATTCTACGATCAACCACCGCAAATTAAACTTGACTATCAAGCAAGTAACGGACGTAGATTAGGCGTTTTACAAACCCCAGATTTCTTTGTCATCCGAACTAATTCGGCTGGTTGGGAAGAGTGTAAAACTGAGCAGGATTTGAAAAAATTAGCAGAGAAAAACCCCAATCGTTACTTTTGCTCTCAAGAAGATAATCAATGGCATTGTCCGCCAGGAGAAGTATATGCTAACCAGTTTGGGCTTTATTACCGCATTCGTTCAGATAGAGAAATAAACTGGGTTCTGCAACGTAATTTGCAATTTTTAGAAGATTACTATCGCTCAGAATCCCTAGCAGTGGAAGAAACAATTGCTCAATCATTACTTGCAATTGTGTCATCTCAACCAGGAATCACTTTAGCAGAACTACTCAATCAGCCAACAGGAGCTAAATCTGACGATATTTACACCTTAATTGCTCAAGAGCAAATCTATTTTGATTTAAATGCTGCACCACTTGCTGAACCAGAAAGATGTCTCATCTTCCGTGACGAACAAACTGCTAGTGCTTATAGATTAATGGTTGAGCAGCCAAGTGTACATCTTCCGGCTATCTCTCCTGTAATCAATCTTGCCACTGGAACACCTGTTAGTTGGGACGGCAAAGGTTTAAATATCATCCATGTTGGCGAAACAGAGGTTATACTTAGCGCAGAAAATAATCAGTTAATTGAACTCAAGAAAGCTATATTTGAGAATCTGGTTCGCCAAGGAAAAATCACAAGTCTCCAAACACCAGAAAAAACAGCTATTAGCACAGAATCTTGGCAGCGATTTTATCAAGCTAGTCCTGAAGACCAAGCAGAAGCTCTTGAACGCTACAGAACTATCGAACCTTACTTAAACGGACATCCCCCAGAAAACGAAACAATACCAGCCCGTACCATTCGTGACTGGAAAGCTAAATATCTAACTGCACATCAAAAATACGGTTGCGGCTACATTGGGCTTTTGTCCCATCGCAGTGTCAAAGGTAATCGTCAGCGCAAGCTGCCGGAAGACACCTTAGCAATTATGGAGAAATTTATTTTAGAAGACTATGAAACGCTTAAACAAAAAAGAATGTGGGAGGTTTACGGGGCTTTAGTTCGAGCTTGCGAACAATCTGGTGTAATTGCTCCGAGTTACAAAGCATTTACTAAAGAAGTAAAACGCCGTACTGGTTACGAACAGACGAAAAAACGCCAAGGTCGGCGTGCCGCTTACCAGCATGAATCCTTCTATTGGGAACTTTCCCAAACTACCCCAAGACACGGCGATCGCCCCTTTGAAATTGGGCATATCGACCATACTCAGTTAGATGTAGAGCTAGTTTGCTCCCGTATAGGTCGCAATCTTGGCAGACCTTGGGCAACATTTTTAGTAGATGCTTACTCACGGCGATTGCTGGCAGTTTACCTAACGTTTGATTCACCCTCATATCGTTCTTGCTTAATGGTGCTAAGAATTTGTGTCAAGCGTCATGGTAGACTCCCACAAATTGTAGTCGTAGATAACGGTACAGAGTTTCACAGCGTTTACTTCGAGACACTACTAGCTACTTTTGAATGTACAAAAAAGCAAAGACCCCCAGCCAAAGCTCGTTTTGGTTCGGTTTGCGAGCGCCTATTTGGAACTTCCAATACTCAATTTGTCCATAACTTACTTGGTAATACACAAATAACTCGTAACGTCCGCCAAGTCACCAAGTTAGTTAACCCTAAAAATCAAGCTGTATGGACACTTGGTTTACTTTATGAATATCTTTGTGCTTGGGCTTACGAAGTTTACGATACAGACGAACATCCGGCACTTTTCCAGAGTCCGAGGGATGCGTTTGCTGCGGGTATGGCGATTGGTGGTAGTCGGATTCACCGCATGATTCCTTACGATGAAAACTTTCAGATTCTTACCCTACCTACCACCTCAGAGGGAAAAGCAAAAGTTCAAGCAGGACGCGGCGTAAAAATTAACTCAATCTACTACTGGTCTAATAGTTTTCGCGATCCGCAAATTGAAAATACCTCTGTTCAGATAAGATATGACCCGTTTAATATTGGTATCGCTTATGCCTTTGTTCGAGGACAGTGGGTACAGTGTATTTCTCAATATTATGCAGAACTCCAAGGTCGCTCAGAAAAAGAATTGAAGTTAGCTAGTGCTGAGTTACGCAAACGCTCCTCTAATCATGGACGACAATCTCAAGTTTCAGCTAAGAATTTAGCAGAATTTTTAGCATCGGTAGAGGCACAAGAAGCTCTACTAGAACAGCGTTCCTATGATGCAGAAGCTAGGGAAGTCTTTAGGGTAATTGAGGGCGGAAAAGCGACAACAAGCCGTAACGAAAAACCAAAGGTTATTCAAGTTCCTTTTGAAAATACTGATACTCAAGTGGCTGAAGATGAAGCAATCGTCCCAGAAACACTTGTAGTGTATGAGGAGTTTTAATTATGACACCAACTACTGGATTTCCGCTTGAACTCCTCACACGACCTGCTCCAGAAAGGCTTGCTTACTTTGAGAATTACACCGTAGCGCATCCTCGACTTAAAGAAGTCTATGAAATTCTCATGCGAACGATTGCCGAACCAGCAGGAGCTTCATTTATCTTTGTTTACGGTGCTAGTGGTGTTGGTAAAACAACTTTGCGACTCCGCGTTGAGCAGAAATTAACAGAACTAGCATTACCTAAACTGGAAAGCGATCGCAGTCGTGTTCCTGTTGTTGGTGTTGAGGCTGTAGCCCCAGAATCGAGAAACTTCAACTGGAAAGATTACTACACACGCGCCTTAATCGCCTTAGAGGAACCCTTAATCGATCACAAGTTTGATTATGGTGTGCGTGGTATCTCTCGCGATAATTTTGGAAAAATTAATGTTGAGTCGAAAGTAGTTGCACCTGCTCTACGCAGAGCTTTAGAAAATGCCCTCATCCACCGTCATCCAGACGTATTTTTTGTAGATGAAGCACAACATTTTGGCAAGATGGCAAGCGGATACAAGCTACAAGATCAATTAGACTGCCTTAAATCTGTGGCAAATATGACAGGCATTTTGCACTGTCTATTAGGAACATACGAACTACTTACATTCCGTAACTTGAGCGGTCAACTCTCACGCCGTAGCGTCGATATTCATTTCCGCCGTTATTGTGCTGACAATTCAGATGATGTACAGGCTTTTAAAAGTGTATTGTTGACTTTTCAACAGCAGATGCCACTTGCAGAGCATCCAGATTTAGTTACTCATTGGGAATATTTTTATGAACGTACATTAGGATGTGTTGGCATACTGAAAAATTGGCTAACACGCGCTCTTAAAGATGCTCTGGATCGGGAAGCAACAACAATCACTCTCAAAGACTTACAAAAACGTGCTTGGTCGGTTGCTCAGTGTCAGAGAATGTTCAAGGAAATTCAAGAGGGCGAACGACAATTATCTGAAACAGAAACAGATATACAAAACTTACGCTCTGCATTAGGACTTGGCGCAAAACCAATTGTGCTACCCGAAGAAACCCCAAAAACTACTCGTCCGCCAGGAAAGGTTGGCAAACGCAAACCTAAAAGAGATCCCATCGGAGTGCAGCAAGATGTTAGCTAGTGTATTAGAAACATACGAATCTTGGGATTTAAAAAAGCTTTCTATTCCATCTCGTAGTCGCTTGTATCAATTACAGCCTGTTGGTATTGGCACTCCATTAGTGGAAAGTTTAACTGGTTATATATCTCGGTTAGCAGAAGCTCATTGTGTTAATCCAGGGGTTTTAATGGAGAAGCAACTCGCAACGCTTGTTAACAAAGAGTATGGAGGTGCCAATTTACACAGAATATATAATTACACTACCGCACTCAACGGTAGCGGTGTCATGGCAAAGGACTTAGTTCAAGCTCTACAGAAATTAACGCTCCGTGACGACTTATGCTTTCTTACTTTACTAACTTGGGACAAACTATTCCCTTCTAGAAATTTACTACGCTCTGTTCGGGCTTGGTGTCCGAGTTGTTATCAAGAATGGTATGAGAAAAAACAATTAATTTATGAGCCTTTACTTTGGTCGCTAGATGTAGTAAAAATATGCCCCTATCACCACCATCAATTAATTTGTGAGTGTCCTCATTGTCATCAAAAAAACACTACGCTAGCTTGGCGATCGCAACCAGGATATTGTTCAAAATGTGGAGAGTGGTTAGGACTGATTCTATCCCAAGAATCAGCTAATAGGAATGCTTTGAAAAAAAATGAGCTAGAGCAGAAAATATGGTCTGCTAAGGCTCTTGGAGAATTAATTGCTGCTACTCCATATTTGAATGATGCTCTATCTCCTACTACAATCGCTCTCACTCTATCGAAGTGGGTTGAGCAAATTGCAGAAGGAAATATAGCTGAATTCGCTCGTCAGATTAATGTTCCCAGAAATACAGTTTGGCTATGGTGTAAAGGTAAAAATTTACCTTCTCTTGAAGCACTGACAAATATTTGTTACTGTTTTGGAGTATCAATTCTAAGCTTTTTGACCGAAGAAAATAATAATTTATCTCTCTCAAAGAAATTGGGAGCAACGGAAGCTAAAACTACATTAAGAACAAGGAATAAGCCATTTAATGCTGAGAGAGTCAAATTCTATTTAGAAGAGCTACTCAAAAATGATGAGTCTCCTCCTTTATCTATGGAGGAAGTTGCTAGGCAGTTAGAAGTTAATAGAAAAACGATTTACAAACATTTTCCAGATTTATGTCGTGCTATCTCTGCCAAGTATGACAGCTATCAGAAAGATTACCATAAGAAAATAATAGAGGAATGCTGCCAGGAAGTGCGACTAGTTGCTTTTGAGCTACATAATCAGGGTAAATATCCTACTGAATCTGCTGTTTCAGAGCTAGTTTCCAGACCAGGGTACTTCCGATACAAAAAAGTTAGATTAGCTCTTAGAGAAGCGAATCGCGAACTTGAGTTATGAAGCTTAAAAATTACCCAGAAATTGGAACCATAACTTTGCCGCCTTCTACTGGAACCATAAGCTTGCCATTGCGGCAAAGTTATGGGTAAAGTCACAAAATTTAATGCGGGATAGTAGTTATTAAGGGATGGAGCTAAGCGGGTTCGAACCGCTGACCTCTGCAATGCCATTGCAGCGCTCTACCAACTGAGCTATAACCCCTTGAGATGCGTTCTCTAGTATGCCTTAATAATTAATAAATTGTCAAGATATTTGACTAAAATCTAATTTATAATTGCTGCCACTCAGAACTAAATACTTAGTTATTTATTTAAGATACTTGAAGCAAATAGCTCATACAATGCCCCATGAGAAAGTACACTACTAACATGGCAGCAGCAGCAAGAGCCACCAATGTACCAGCTAACATGAGTGAGAATTCCTTACTCTCGAAAGCTTTTTCCATTAGGTGCAGCGACCAAGCTACCAGCGCTACATCAAACAACAAAATAGGAATCAACATATTTTTTAATATATATTAATAGTAGTTAATTTATATTAACACTGTTTTTAGGAACTGTCTCTGACCATAGATAGATGTGCATAAAAGATAGCTAATAGTTTAGGTAAGTATTCGTACTGGTACAGCGCGATCGCGTAAATAATTTTTAATTTGGGATACGCTTAATTGCCCATAATGTAAAAGTGATGCCAGTAAAGCGGCTTCTGCCCTGCCTTCAGTTAATGCGGCGTGGATATGTTCACAATTACCTGCGCCACCAGAAGCAATCACGGGAATTTGAACTGCATTAGCGATAGATTTTGTCAGTTCCAGGTCATAACCTGCTTGAGTGCCATCAGCATCCATACTTGTCACCAATAGTTCTCCTGCACCGCGCTTTTCTACTTCTTGTGCCCAAAGTAAGGCATCTTTACCTGTATTTTCTCTACCACCTCGCACGTATACATCCCAACCTGGATTGTTGGGGTCAACTCTTCGTCTGGCATCAATAGCAACAACTATGCACTGATTACCAAAGCGATCGCTCGCCCGATTAATCAAGTCTGGTTCGCGTACTGCCGCAGAATTAATACTAACCTTGTCTGCTCCTGCGCGTAACAAAGCTTTAACATTTTCTAAGGATTGAATACCACCACCCACAGTTAACGGAATAAAGACCTGTTCAGCGGTACGATACACCACGTCAATAATTGTGTCACGGTCTTCATGAGTCGCCGTAATATCCAGAAATACTAACTCATCCGCACCGGCTTCGTTGTAAACCTTTGCCAGTTCTACCGGATCGCCTGCATCCTTGAGGTTGACAAAGTTAACTCCTTTGACAACCCTTCCCGCCTTCACATCTAAGCACGGTAAAATTCTTTTAGATAACATGACAACTTTTTACTCCTGGGTAATTGTCCGGAATTTAAATTTTAAATTGGCGCGTGTCTTCGCAAAAGAAAATTTTCGCATCCCTTGTTGATTCGCACTTTTGTAGACAAAATGGCGCTTACACAGTTCTCAAGTCAAACTAGATAGCTGAATTATGGCGATTATCTCCTCGAAAAAACAGCCTCAAGAACCCAATGGAGAATCAAAGCAGCAAAAGGAGTCGGCAAAAGCCTCTCCCAATCAAGACCTTTTGCAAGCCGAAGCTGCTATTGATGAACAAGGTAAGCAAGAAGAGAGTATTCGACCGCAGCGATTTGCGGATTACATTGGGCAAAAAGACTTAAAAGATGTGCTAGATATTGCCATCAAAGCAGCCAAGTCACGAGGTGAAGTGCTGGATCATTTGCTACTCTACGGGCCGCCAGGATTGGGTAAAACCACAATGGCAATGATTTTAGCATCGGAGATGGGGGTAAACTATAAAATTACTAGTGCGCCAGCACTAGAACGTCCACGGGATATTGTAGGGCTACTGGTGAACATAAAACCAGGGGATATTCTCTTTGTGGATGAAATTCATCGCCTCTCACGGATGACCGAGGAAATTCTTTATCCGGCGATGGAAGATTATCGCTTAGATATTACCATTGGCAAAGGTTCGAGCGCCCGCATCAGAAGTTTGCCTCTGTCAAAGTTTACCTTAGTGGGAGCGACAACTCGTGTAGGTGCTTTAACTTCACCACTACGCGATCGCTTTGGCTTAGTGCAAAAACTGCGATTTTATGAAGTTGATGAACTCACCCAAATTGTACTCAGAACTGCTCAATTGCTTCAAACCCCAATTACAGAAGATGGTGCTACAGAAATTGCGCGGCGATCGCGGGGAACGCCACGAATTGCCAATAGGTTACTGAAGCGAGTACGTGATTATGCGGAGGTGAAAATATCAGGTGAGATTAATGAAAGCGTTGCAGCGGAAGCATTACAACTATTCCAAGTAGATCCATGCGGTTTAGATTGGACAGACCGCAAAATGTTAAGTGTCATTATTGAACAATTTAATGGTGGGCCAGTAGGATTGGAAACAATTGCTGCCGCTACAGGTGAAGATACCCAAACGATTGAAGAAGTCTATGAACCTTATCTCATGCAGATTGGTTATTTAAGCCGGACTCCCCGCGGCAGGATAGCGACAAAAGCAGCTTATAAGCATTTAGGCTTTACTCCCCCTAATGAACAGTTATCCTTGCTGTGATGATTTTAGATAAAAGTTTAGGGCATAGAGCATGGGGCATAGGGCATGGTGGCAGGGGAGAATGATTAATAGCTGGCTTTTAGAAAATTGGTATTACAAGTACAAATCCTGTACCTTTTTTTCCCAATCCCCAGTCCCCAATGCCCTATGCCCAGCGCCCAATGCCCCATTCCCATTACAGATAGACACAGGTAAAGCCAGATGATTCAGTTAATCAGTATTTTTCTCAGTCTGTTGCTTGTGTTTGGCTGGGGTGAACCAGTCATGGCGCTATCCCAACCGCCTAGTATTACACAAGAACAGTTGGAACAAGGCGATGAGTTAGCTAATCAAGCTTTTGCAGCTACGAATCAAGGTGATTTTGTCACGGCAGAAAGTTACTGGACACAGATAATTGAACAATTTCCTACAAATGCAGGCGCATGGAGTAATCGGGGAAACTCTAGAGTAAGTCAGAACAAGTTACAAGCAGCGCTGACAGATTACAACAAAGCCATAGAACTTGCGCCGAATGTTACCGATTCTTATTTAAATCGCGGTACAGCGTTGGAAGGTTTGGGAAAATGGGAAGATGCGATCGCAGATTACAATCATATTCTAGAACTTGATCCCAAAGATGCCATGGCATATAACAATCGCGGCAATGCCAAAGCAGGTTTGGGAAAATGGGAAGATGCGATCGCAGACTACAAAAAATCCTTTGAAATCGCCCCAAATTTCGCCTTTGCCCGTGCTAACTATGCCCTTGCCCTTTACGAAACAGGACAAATCGACCAAGCAATCCGCGAGATGCGGAATATAGTCCGTAAATATCCTAAATTTGCCGATATGCGTGCCGCCCTCACAGCAACCTACTGGGTAACTGGACAAAAAGGCGAAGCCGAAAGTAACTGGGTAGCCGCAGTCGGACTTGATACCCGCTACAAAGATATCAACTGGGTAACAAATATTCGCCGTTGGCCTCCTAGCATGGTGACTGCTTTGGATAAGTTCTTACAAATCAAGTAGAGGCATTAACTATGACTCATTTTGGTATTCTTAGCCCTGGTGCAGCAACTGGCCCACTCAACACCATGCTTCCCTTGGGGCAGGAACTGCAACGCCGCGGTCATCGCGTCACCCTCTTCGGAACACCCGATACTCAACCAAAGGCACTAGCAGCAGGGATAGAATTCCAATCAATTGGTGAGAAAGATTTTCCCGTGGGCGCAACAGCAGAATCTTTCGTAAAGTTGGGAGAACTCCGTGGGCTGGCTGCATTGCAATATACGATTGATTTACTCAAGCAAGTCTCGGCTATTACGCTCCAAGATGCTCCAGCAGCAATTAAAGCCGCAGGTGTAGAAGCTTTGCTAGTTAACCAAAGTTCTGTGGAGGGAGGGACGATTGCTGATTTTCTCGAAATTCCTTTTGTGACCGTGTGCAGCGCCGTAGTGCTGAATCGAGAACCTAGCATTCCTCCCTTTTTTACCACTTGGAAGTATAGTCCAGCTAGATGGGCACGTTTACGCAACGAACTGGGTTACACGTTGGTGAGCCGTATTGCTAAACCACTTGGAGACTTGATAGATGAGTATCGCCGACAGTGGAAATTACCCTTGTACTCTGCTCTTAATGATGGCTACTCTCAACTGGCTCAAATAAGCAATGCACCTGCTGAGTTTGAATATCCCAGGCAGGAACTACCTCCCTGGTTCCATTTCACAGGAAGCTACCACACTTCAGCTAACCGGGTAGCTGTTCCTTTTCCCTATGAAAAATTGACGGGGAAACCGTTAATTTACGCTTCGATGGGAACATTGCAAAATCGTCTGACTTGGGTTTTTGAGACTATTGCTTCAGCTTGTGAGGGATTGGATGCCCAGTTAGTAATTTCTCTAGGAGGTTCCGCAAAACCCGAATCACTCCCAAACCTGCCAGGAAATCCTTTAGTAGTTGAGTATGCACCTCAATTAGAAGTGCTAGAAAAAGCCACCCTCATGATTATTCATGCGGGCATGAATACGACTATGGAATGTGTAAAGAAAGGAGTGCCAATGGTGGCAATTCCAGTTGCTAATGACCAGCCAGGAGTAGCAGCACGTATCGCTTGGACAGGAGCGGGTGAGTTTGTCACACTCAAGAAATTGACTGTCCCCAGGTTGCGAAATGCTGTAAGGCAGGTGTTGACAGAAAAATCTTATAAACAGAATGCGCTCAGGTTACAAGAAGCTACTCACCGTGCTGGAGGAGTGAGCCGAGCCGCTGATATTATCGAGCAGGCTGTATCTACTGGCAAACCTGTTATATCTGGTCAAGCTTAAAGTCAATGGTTCATCGCACAGATTTTGCTCTTTTGTAGCCAGCACTTTAATACTTAAAACATTCCAAGACTAAAGTCCTAACAACTAATACATCCATCAGAATTAATGCAATGAACTAATAGGCTTATTGCAAAAATCCAAATAATACTAAAAAGAACCACAGATGTACGATGCACATCTAGAATCTTAGAACATGGATCGAGGTGATCAACTCACCAATTCTTGTATCTTTCCTGGGCTTAATTCCTGTACATTACTCAACACTACTGCTGCTCCCGCTTTTTTTAGCGTTTCGGCATAAGCATCACGACGCGTCGCGGTTTCTTGCACATGAGGCGGTAAAACACCTACCCCAATCCAAGTACGTTGTGGATGGAGATTGCGTGCTTTCTCAACTGTGTACATATCAGCTACTGTGTCTCCAACATACAAGACAGTAGGCAAACGATCGCCCTCGGCGCTGCGCTCCGCGCAATCGTACCCTTTCTCTAGTAGGTGAACAGTAGCAAAAAGCCCGGTGGGGTCTGGCTTACCTGGTGCATCCTCCATCGCAATCAATACTGGAGACTGCAAGCCTAAGCGTTTTTCTAAGATATAGTTAGCAGAACCACGAGTTGCACCGCTAAAAAATCCCCAAGCAATTCCAGCTTGTGTCAGGTGTTCTAAGTAGCTAGGTTGTAATAATAAGGGTTCATTACAGATATATCCGGTGAAATTATCAGGATCTGTCCCTCGGTAACGAGATTGAAAAAAACTAACTACATTGTTGTAGTCAATTTGCAGTTGTTCACGGGGCTGTCCTTGAGTTTGAAAGTAACGGTAAATTAATTCTTGGGATGCCTCCCAATCATTATTCCAAATGCCTTCAGACTTCAACTGGTCAATGTCTACTGGTGTGGGACGATAAGCTTGAGCAGTAAAATACTCTACAGTATCCGCGAGCGCTCGACGATAAGAACCACTGACATCACGTACAACACCATCAATATCAAAAACGGCGATCGCACTTGGTAAGAATTGTTTGGTCATAGGATAGGGTATTGGGCATGGGGCATTGGGCATAAGGAATAAAGAAGTTTTTCTCTATTCTCTGTTTCCTATAGCTTTTAGATAAGCATTGAGTTTGGGTAACAATTCATCAAGAATTGGTTTGAATCTGCTTAAAAGAAATTATCTCATCCCTTCATAATCTGCCAAATTTCAATTGCTAGCCTCTCAGCAAGTTTATATACTTCTAAATCCTCAAAATCAGGTCTTCTCACACAACTTGTGCTGAAATAATCCTTATGATTCCCAATGACCCATGCCAATCCCCCATTCCCAATAACTATTTAGCCATCTGGTAAGGTATTGCGTTAAAATAAGCGATCGCTGACTTAGTAAGAATGCCTGGATATTCCCGGAGGTGTGATTGACCAAGTTTATTTTGAAAATTCTTTGGTTGGACGAGAACGTTGCTCTTGCAGTTGATCAAGTTGTAGGCAAAGGCACAAGTCCTTTAACCAAGTACTTTTTCTGGCCAAGAAACGATGCTTGGGAAGAGTTAAAGAAGGAACTCGAATCCAAACATTGGATTAGCGACCTGGATCGTGTTGAGCTACTCAACAAAGCCACAGAAGTGATTAACTACTGGCAAGAGGAAGGCAGAAACCGTCCAATGGCAGAAGCCCAGCTGAAATTTCCAGAAGTTGCCTTTACAGGTAGCGCTTGAAACTGCCCAATTAGCCCCCCTGCTGTTCTACAAGTTGCCACAATTTGATGGTCTTGTCCCTGCTGCCGCTAGCAATCAGTCGTGCATCAGGGCTAACAGCAACGGTAGATACAGAGTCTAAATGTCCAGAGAGAGTAGCAATTTCTTCTGCTGTGCTAACCCTCCAGAGTTTAATTGTCTGATCCCGACTGGCGCTAACCAGCATTTCGCCATCAGCAGTGAAAGCCAAGGCTACAACTGACCAAGAATGGCCTAACAGTGTGGTAATTACCTGACCAGTGTTTACCTGCCATAATTTAATAGTGTTATCGTCGCTACCCGTTGCCAAAATTTTCCCATCGGGACTAAAAGCGATCGTTAAAACCGCCCATGCATGACCTGAAAAGATTCCTAACAAGGTGCAGTCTGGGCGGTTTTCAAATTCTTCGCTGCTGATTAATCGAGAGATGTCCTCTGTTGCTTCAAATTCTGTATTCCGGCTAGATTTCAGCAACATATTTGTTGTAGGTAGTTGCCACAGGCGAATTGTTCTATCAAAACTCGTGCTGGCCAAAATCCGTCCTTGAGAAGTAAATGCTACTGAATTCACCTGTAAATGGTGTCCGGTAAGAGTAAAAATTTCTTTACCAGTATTGACATCCCAGAGTTTAACTGTCTTATCCCAACTGCCACTAGCAAGAATCTGCCCGTCAGGACTGAAAGCCACTGCTTTTACAGCGTGTGAGTGTCCTATGAGGGTCAAATCTTCCTGGAATCTATTAATATCCCACAATTTGATAGTTTTATCGTCGCTAGCCGTTGCTAGTATATTGCCATCAGGACTGTAGGCAAGTGATTTCACCGCTTGGGAATGTCCTGATAGGGTGGCTAGCACTTTTTGAGTATTTAAATCCCATATTCTGATGAGTTTGTCATCATTGCCACTGGCTAAAGTTTTACCATCAGGGCTGAAGGTAAGGGCATTTATCCCAGCAGTGCTAGGAAGCCCAATTAATGTATGTATGCATTGCCACGGGGAATTGTGGATGTGGAATTTTGAACCGCCGATAAACGCAGATGCACGCAGATAATTATCCGAATTGATCGTTGGGTAATTATATGTATCTGCAATCCCCATTGCTTGCATAACTTCATCAGCCGATTGAAAACGTCGGCTGACCGAATTTTGCAGCAGCTTGTTAAGGATTTGTGTCAGGCGATTGCTGATGCTATTTGGCAGAAAATCTTGCCAAGCCCAGCAATCATTAGCCACATCAAATAAATCAAAGGGAGGAATCTGGGCTAGTAGGGAAATGCAAGTTACACCCAGACTGTAAAGATCGCTGGCGAAAATTGCTTTTCCTCTTACTTGTTCGGGTGCAATATATTCTGGGCTACCGATGCAGTTTTCAGTTGTTAACTGGTCAATTTCATTGGCAAGTTTAGCTGCACCAAAATCAACTAAAACTAAATCTCCAGAGGATTTGCGAATAATATTTTCTGGTTTAATATCGCGGTGAATAATGTTGCGATCGCTAATAAATTTCAGAACTGGTAATAAATTTGCTAAAAGTTGCCAAATTTGATTTTCACTAAAAGTTCCTTCATCTTCCAATAGAGTAACTAAATTACTGCCTGCGATAAACTCGTGTACTAAGTAGTAGTGGGTATTTTCTTGGAAGTGTTCCAGTAAAGCAGGAATTTGAGGATGTTGACCTACTACTTTTAGCTGTTGCGCCTTTTGTACAAAGGTTTCTGGTGTTTGATTTTGGCGTGACAATTGTTGCACAACACAAGGAACTGGGGGAAATTGATTTTCATCTACAGCGAGGTAGGTTTTGCAGAATCCCCCTTTGCCAATCAGCTGAAGTAAACGATAACGGTTTTGTATCAGCATTTTCCTGCCAAAGTTATCAGCCAGATTAGATTCAGAACTTACGCACTCAGATCCCCCAACCCCCTTAGAAAGGGGCAGCCCTGCGCCCTTGCGGGTTAAGCGACTCCCTCAGTGGCGTGGCTTTAGACGTTCCCCCCTTTTTAAGGGGGGATCGGGGTTTCAGGCTTGAGTGCGTAAGTCCTAAGATTTAACATAAATGTAGTAATACTAATTTCGATATAACTGTAGCTTTCTTACGTCCTCATCTTTCTGCTAGTTACCGTCCAATACTCTCGATGGGGGCAGGTTAAGGTAGGTAAATCATGAACACCACACCCAGAAAATCAAAATTCCCTCAGCTAAAAGCAAAACAGAACTGAACAATGGTGACCACAGCAACACCCGCAGAAATGAGAGTCTTACTTGAGAACATTAGCTGGCAGACATTCAAAACTATGCTGGCTGAGATGGGTTCAGAACGCAAAAATAGACTTGCTTATGACAATGGCACAATAGAAATTATGACTCCACTCATGCCGCACGAAAACTCAAACCGTCTCATTGAGGTTTTTGTTGGTGTACTGTGCGAAGAGTTGGGATTGGAAATTAAAAGGACTGGATCTCTGACATTAACGCGGGATGATTTAGAACGTGGGGGAGAGCCAGATAGCAGCTACTACATCCAAAACGAATTTTTAGTTAGAGACAAGGAAAATATAGACTTGGCTTCTGACCCACCCCCAGACCTTGTGCTAGAGGTCGAATACTCCAGATCTAAAATCGACAAGTTGCAGCTTTATGCCTCAATGGGAATTCCTGAATTTTGGCGCTACAACGGCAGTGTGTTGCAAATTTATAGACTTGAAGGTGGACAATATTTAGAAGTCCAAGTTAGCCCTATCTTTACGTCTGTAGCAGTGAGGGAAATTCCTCGATTTATTCAAGAGAGTAAACAGAATGGAGAAATCACTACAACCCGTGCTTTTCGCACTTGGGTTAAGGGGCAAATTTCTGGTTCAGTCAAGGAGTAAGGCTGTTAGGTTGATACTCTCCTGTGCTTAAAATTCATTATTTAATCAAAAAAACTAGCGATCGCATACGTAATACAGTGTTTTTTAGATAATTACAGTATCAGCACTTTAGTGCTTTTTGATTGCTAAAGTGCTAACTACCTACAAACTAATCAGTTCTGTTGATGTTACTTATCTACAGGAAAATCAACAACTATTGGCGGAAAACTGCTTTGTCCGTTTGGTTGAGTTTTGACTACTGGTTGTGGATGCAAAGGTGTTGGTAATGCCTCACCTTGCTTGCCAGTTTGATTCCATAAAATCATTGATAGTAGCCCATCTACCAAGCCGTTAGTGCTGCCATTACTACCACCAACAAGGATATCTGGAATTAGACGAACATTGCGATCGCCGATAATTTGCATTAGCTGCATTGCGGTATAACCTTGTGTTCCCAAGGCTTCCACACCAGTACGGTAGGTTTCAGCTTTGGCATTACCTGTGGCCCGAATACCTTCAGCTTCAGCAATTGCTCGCAGTTTTGTAGCCTCTGCTTCACCGTTAGCGTGCTTAATTGCTGCTTGCGCTTTTAAGTCGGCAATCTGCACATTCTGCTCTGATTTCACCATTTCTTGCTGAATATCAGCCAGCGCCGTTTCTCTAACGAGTTTTTGCCGTTGAGTTTGCGCTACTTGCTGAACTTCATAAGTCTTGCGCTGTTCTTCAGCAATTTTCCGGTCTGTTTGTGTCTGCATGAGCGTCGCCGGTGGCAGAATATCACCGATTAGGGTGTCGATCGCTTGCACGTCATAAGCCCGCAACGCTATTTTAATATACTCCGCAGCCTCTACTTGGCGTTCGCTCCGGGCAGTAAGAAAATCTAGTACAGTATAATCTTGCGCGGAGTTGCGGAAGTAATTACCAATAGTTGGTTCTAATACATGGTCTACTAAATTTTGCATCGAACCTACGCGAGAAATCACCTTCGGAGCATCCAATGCACCCACATGGATAATTTGCGCTACTTCTAAATCGAAGGCAAACCCGTCGCGCGATCGCACTGTTAAGGAAGCTAGTTGAGCATCATAACTATGGCGTTCAGTGCGACCTGACCAGTTTAAAACTATGTTAGTGGTTGGCACTAATTCAATCTTCATGATCCGCGAATTGATCGGGTGCTTCCCAGGATAAAGTGGTTCCACCCACACACCCTTATGTCCTTGATTAACCAAGTTTCCATGGGTAAAGGCTGCACCGCTGACATCTTCTTGGGCTTTACCCACGAAAGAAATTACTACCCCCACATATCCAATGGGAATTTCTGTCATCGGCACTTGCTCAACCTGGACAAACCAAGGATTCAAGTTCCAAGAACCAGAAAGCAATATCTGCTCTTGCAAACCCCTTCGTCCACCACCATCAATGAATTTCTGACCACTCTGGAAGTTATCGTGTCCAGGAATTATTGGGCCTGCAAGCTCACCAGCCGGAATTGGCAGACCATCGAGCGTAGTAACGATGCCAACTTTGTCAGAGTTAACACTGTACACCCGCAAATGTTCTGGATTCATGCCATGACCAGTGGCATTCGACGCCATGATGACTTTAAACAGGGCGGTGTTGATGCGGTACGTACCAGCCGTGAGAAAACCCATCTGACGACCTTTTTCCCCACCTTGGGTAAGGAATTTTCGGGCATCTTGGAAATTATCACAATCAACGATTTTGCCTAAAATGCGTTCTGGCGGGTTGGATGCACCATCTGCTGCCACAATCAAGGCAATTTCACCTTGGGGTACAACGACTACATGCTCCTTGCGAACCGAGTATTGCCAAGGCCAATAGCCCCAATGCCAGCCAGGAGCCAGAGTATCTGCCTGCAAGCCAGCTTCACCGTTCAAGGCAATCAGCCTTCCTGCTGGCAGTCCGCGCCCAGATAAGGTAAATTTTCTAACTACAATGCCAACTTCACGTTCGCCAATAACCACCAGTCCGCCAAAGAACAGTGGGACAAATATGACTACACCACCCACCAAAATAATCGGGATGAGTCCCCCAGGTGACAGTTGCATTGCCTGATATTGAGTACTGTTGGTTGGTAACTGGGCAATGATGGGTTTTGTCTGTACAGATGGGACTGATACTGAGGCGATATCTTTTGTTGTAAATGTTTTTACGTCTTTTACATTAGTAGCACTAGCACAATTCACACTGCTAGCTATTGCTAATGCTGCTACTACAGATCCGGCAAAACGACCTAATTTATTTTGTTTCCGCTTACCAAGGGAAGTTGAAGAACTTTTCATAAATTGTGCCCTTTTGGGCAACTAATTATCTAAATTAACACTTCACTTGGACTGGACTAAATTTCTTAAACTTGGTGTAATTTTTTTAGCAATATAAATAAATATTATTTAGGGTGGGCTATTTGTCCACCCTAAAAAGTTGAAGCACAGTAGAAAATTTTAGACCAAACCGCCAGCTGCTTGAAACCGAGCGCGGGCGCGTTTGAAGGCTTGGGTCGCCTGGATTTGTGCTTGGCGATCGCCTGGTGTCACCTGATTGAGACGTGTTTGTGCTTGGCTGTAAGCAGTACGAGCTTCTTCTAAGTTAATGGTATCGCCACGTTCAGCGCCGTTCACCAGGATTGTGACTTCATCTTGTTCAACTTCAGCAAAACCGCCTAAAAGGGCGATCGCTTGCCAATCCTGATTTTTGCTGGCACGTACTCGCAGCACACCAGTATCTAGAGCAGTCAAAAGTGGTGCGTGTCCACTCAGGATACCTAACTGACCAGTAGTGCTAGGCAAAACTACTTCTTCAGCTTGGGCATCCCACACTGTTTTATCTGGAGAAACTACACGAACGGTTAGTGTCATATATGATGTGTCAGTTGTCAGTTGTCGGTTGTCAGTAGTCAGTCGCCAGTTGTTCAAAACTATTGACCACTAACTACTGACGACTAACGAATTAGCCTTTGATTTTTTCAGCTTTGGCGATCGCTTCGTTAATATCGCCCACCAAGTAGAAAGCTTGTTCTGGTAAAGCATCTAACTCACCAGACAGAATCATTTGGAATCCTTTGATGGTGTCTTCCAACTTGACATACTTACCAGGAGAGCCAGTAAATACTTCTGCCACAAAGAACGGCTGGGACAAGAAGCGCTCAACCTTCCGCGCTCTTGCTACGGTGAGACGGTCTTCTTCAGATAATTCATCTAAACCAAGAATGGCGATGATGTCTTGGAGTTCTTTATAACGTTGCAGAGTTGCCTGTACAGCACGGGCAGTGCTGTAGTGTTCATCACCAACAATGCTGGGCTGCAACATGGTAGAGGTTGAGCCTAATGGATCAACTGCGGGATAAATTCCCTTAGATGCCAAGCCACGAGACAACACTGTTGTCCCATCCAAGTGAGCGAAGGTGGTTGCAGGCGCGGGGTCAGTCAAGTCGTCCGCAGGTACGTACACTGCCTGAATCGAAGTAATTGAACCCTCTGTAGTCGAGGTAATCCGCTCTTGTAATGCACCCACGTCGGTTCCTAGTGTGGGCTGATATCCCACAGCAGAAGGCATCCGACCCAATAGCGCGGACACTTCAGAACCTGCTTGTACGAACCGGAAGATGTTGTCAACAAACAGGAGTACGTCCTGCTTATTTGCATCACGGAAGTATTCTGCCATTGTCAAGCCAGACAGACCTACCCGCATTCTAGCTCCGGGTGGTTCGTTCATCTGACCGTACACTAGAGCAATCTTCGACTCGTTGAGGTTATCATTGTTGATTACCCCAGATTCAATCATTTCATTGTAGAGGTCATTGCCTTCACGGGTACGCTCACCCACGCCAGCAAAAACGGATACTCCACCGTGCTGAGTAGCGATGTTGTTGATCAACTCCATCATGATCACGGTCTTACCAACACCTGCACCACCGAACAGACCAATCTTACCGCCGCGTCGATAGGGAGTTAGAAGGTCAACAACTTTAATCCCAGTTTCAAAAACGGAAGGTTTGGTTTCTAGTTCAGTGAATTTAGGAGCATCGCGGTGGATAGGTAAAGTTGCCTCAGCATTTACAGGCCCTCTATTATCTACGGGTTCGCCAAGGACGTTGAAAATCCGACCCAAGGTGGCTTTACCAACTGGCACGTTAATCGGAGCGCCAGTATCGACCACTTCCAGACCACGCACTAAGCCATCGGTGGAGCTCATCGCAACAGCCCGCACCTGGTTGTCGCCCAGCAGTTGCTGTACTTCGACGGTCAGGTTGATTTCCTGTCCAGCTTCGTTGGAGCCTTTGATGGTCAAAGCGTTGTAGATTTGCGGCAATTTCCCGCCGGGAAACTTAACGTCTACAACCGGACCAATGATTTGAGTAATGTAACCGATGTTTGTTTTTTCTGCGGTGGTGACCATGCTGAGCCTAATGATTGAAGCTATATTTCAGATAGGGTCGTAGAAGACATAATATGAAGTAATGTCACCTTTCAGATTAACACTGAACGACCCCACTCTCCGCCATAAATTGATCCTTAAGAGTGGTGTCTGGGGATCAAAATCAGGCTAAGTTTAAAATTAGCTGCGATCGCCTCCGGCACTGCGCTCCGTGCAATCATCTCAAAATCAAAAACTGCTGGGTCTGATGATATCTAAACACGGCAAGCGCAAAATACTAGAGGTCGTTAACTACCTCAACTGCGACTTTAGCTTTATCTTGCTATTTGTATTTCTGACATTTTCCAATCCGGGCGAAGGTCTCTAAGATAAAGATAGGTACAGAAAACTGCTGTCAGTTTACCCGCTTCATCCTTATCACTCCATCGAGCAATTGCTTATGAATTTCTCGTCAGCGCGACAATATTTTTACCAAGAGATTCAGCAGCCTGACGAGGATATCGACCTGGCAAAAGCTGCTTTATATATTGCCCAAGAAGAATATCCCAACCTTGACCCCGAAGAATACCTTAATGCCTTCGACACAATGGCAGCAGAACTACAAGAACGGTTGCCTTCTTCACGGTATCCGCTGCGGGTGATTCAAAATATAAGTAGTTATTTATACGATGACTTGGGATTTGCTGGCAATCAAACAGACTACTACGATCCCCGCAACAGCTTTTTAAATGATGTGATTGATCGGCGCTTAGGGATACCTATTACTTTAGCGCTAGTCTACTTGGAGGTATCCCGCCGAATTGATTTTCCAATGATGGGTATCGGGATGCCAGGGCATTTCCTGATTCGTCCGAATATCTCAGATATGGAGATTTTCGTTGATGCATTCAATCGCGGTGAGGTTTTATTTACACAAGATTGCCAGGAACGGCTTTCTCAGATGTTTCAGCAACCTGTGCAGCTAAAACCAGAATTTTTAGCTCCGGTAAGCCATCGGCAATTTTTAGCACGGATGCTCACGAACCTGAAATATATTTACCTGAAAAAGCAAAATTTGGAAAAAACTCTAGCAGCAGTTGAGCGAATTTTGCTGCTGTTTCCTGGGGTGGGCTTAGAATTGCGCGATCGCGGTCTGATTTACTATCAACTTGGTCATTATCCACAAGCTGCTGACGACTTGCAAAGTTATCTAGCTAAGGTTCCTGATGCTGATGATGCAAGCGCAATTCGGCGGCTACTTGCTGAGTTGAAGAGAAAGTAAAAAATTCAAAATTTAAAAATCGGAATTTTCAAAATTGACAACATTAACGAAGTCTTTGTTGTACTTCCTCTGCTACTCGTTTGAGGCGGCGCAGTTGGGCTTGCATATCTTGTTTTGTCCAAGATGCTGCAAAGGTATTAAAACCCCAACTGATTAAGGGGTTGGGAATTTCAAACTCAAACCTATTCAGCAGGCTTGTTCCCTTCTCGATTGGTAGACATTCCCAGCGATCGCGCCCTTTGAAAAATCCCTGAAACTCCCACACGACTAAACCCGGTTGCCTTTCTACAACAACACTCTTGAGAGCCGGTTGAATTACAGGAATTTGAATCAAAAAGCGGCTTTGACTGCCAACATCGGTACTCCAAGTTCCGCCCACAGGTTCACAACGGAGTACAGGGTTAAGCCAGCGATGCATGAGAGTTAAATCGGTAAAACAACGCTCTACCACTGTAGCTGTGGCATTAATTTGAATCGATTGTTCCAAAACTTGGGGCATTCTACATTTTTAATGCTGTTGCTGCAATTAGATTAACGCAAAATTAAGCGCTGCCATTACATTACATCAATACGACAATTTACTAGATTGTAAAAATCAATAAACTTGTATAAGTTAGATAAAGATCTAAAGGTACAACAGATAAAATTACAATTTTTCCTGTCTGCTTCTGCTTTCTTCACTGCTGGCAGAATTACTAAATGCAAGAGATACTAGGAGCTTTCATTCACAATTGAGATGAAATTTTATCTTTACCTAGCTTTTACTTCTTTATTTTTAGTTTTGAATTTTAAGATATGTCTAAACATAAAAATTAATATCAAATATTTTATAACAAATAGCATTTTGTAATAATTAATTAACATAACAAAAAAATATTTAATAAATTCAAAGATTGCTCTTAATCAGAATGATATATATCTTTTTCCTGGTAAATTGTTAGGCAAAACACTAGTGAACTTACGGGGGCACGATTGCATACAACAATCTACTCCAGAAGCATCTTAAGTGTTAACACCCAACAATAAACCTTAATTCTGAACAACCATGAACACAGCTTGGCCAGGAATAACCCAGGTAATAGAAGTGGGTTTGTCGATGAGGGTGCAACAATTTTTGGCACAATCGCCCAACCTACCACCCTATCAACCAGGGATAAAGCAGGGAATTGCTGATGTACAAGGCATTGTTGAACAGATCCTTCTGTTTACACCCCGTTTGCTAGGGGCAACGGCAATTTTGCTAGTAGGTTGGTTGATTGCTGCGATTGTGGCTGTAGTAACACGGAAAATCCTCAACCGCACAAACATAGATAACCGCATTGCTACAGGAGTGACTGGTCGTAACGATGTTCCTCAGGTGGAACAATTAATCTCCAGCTTAGTCTTTTGGGGCATTATTCTGTTGACTGCGGTAGCGGTTTTACAGACTTTAGGACTGGAGGTAGCCTCTCGACCACTCAATAATTTTCTCGATCAACTTGTGGGCTTTTTACCAAAGTTGGTTGGTGCAGGAATTCTTTTGGGTGTTGCTTGGTTATTAGCTACCATTGTGAAGATTGCAACGATACGCGGACTCCAGGTATTGAGGCTGGATGAACGTTTGAATCAAGAAACACAGGATGGTACACCTGGACTCAATCAGTTGTCTTTAAGCGAAACGATTGGCAATGCGCTTTATTGGTTCATCTTTCTACTTTTTCTCGTCCCAGTTCTAGATACTCTGGGGTTAAGGGAGGCGCTACAACCAGTAAAAGCTTTAATAACACAGATTCTTTCAATTCTGCCAAACATCTTAGCAGCGACACTAATTGCTGCTGTCGGCTGGTTTATAGCTAATATAGTTTGCCGAATTGTTACCAACTTATTGTTAACCACTGGAATCGACCATTTGGGTAGCCGTTTTGGACTGTCTTCATCTGTAGGGGGACAATCTCTGTCGAATATTGTCGGCACGCTTGTCTATATTTTGATTTTAATTCCAGTTGCGATCGCCGCGCTCAATGCTCTGAAAATTGAGGCGATTTCAGTTCCAGCGATCGCCATGCTGCAACAAATTCTGAATGCTCTACCTGCAATTTTTACAGCCATAGCAATTCTGATTATTGGCTATTTCGTGGGGAGGTTTGTTTCGGATCTGGTCACGAGTATCCTCACCAGTTTTGGTTTCAATAACATTTTTGCTGTGCTGGGTCTGCCATCACCTAGACAAACAGCCGTATACACACAAGCAGGCGCACCAGTATCAACACCAACCCGTACCCCATCAGAAATTGTCGGGATTATCGTCTTAGTGGGCATTATGCTGTTTGCGACAGTCGCAGCAGTAAATATTCTCAATATTGCCGCGCTGACAGCCTTGGTGTCCGGGATTTTGATTATATTTGGGCGGATTTTATCGGGATTAATCGTATTTGGCATTGGTTTGTTCTTGGCAAATCTGGCTTTTAGCATCATTACCAGTTCTAATAACCCCCAGGCAAGGATTTTAGGACAGGTGGCGCGGATTGCCATTATTACCCTAGTCTCAGCAATGGCACTGCGGCAGATTGGCGTTGCCAGCGATATTGTGAATTTAGCATTTGGGCTTTTACTAGGTGCGATCGCCGTTGCTATTGCTTTAGCCTTTGGTCTTGGTGGTCGTGATATTGCCCGCGAACAAGTCCGAGAGTGGCTAGATTCTTTTAAAAGCAAAGGGTAAAAGTCAAAGTTTTGTGGCACAGTTTTACCTATAAATCAGAAAGTGCAGTTGCAAGCATCAGAAGTGTAGGCAATATTTTGGCAATTCTGCTTGAGAAGTTGAAAGCCAAAGCTTTGAGCTTGGATATTAAGCGTAAAAGTGGCATTCCAAGTTCAAAGCTGAAATTTTGAATTTTGCGCTTCAAGCTCAATTTTTGGAGTTCTCAGCCCAAAGTTTCAAGTTTTGAGGGCGATATCTGACAACAAGATGCTCCGCTTCTATGCATTATTTGCTAAATTTCATTTTGTAGAGCAATTCGTCTTTAATGCGGCTGAGAATTGAGGCCTCATCCAAGGTTGCCAAAATCTTACTGATGACTGCCTTTGGCCCATCAGGCCCCCAAGTTGCGCCATTGGCTAAATAAGCTTTGGTCACTTGTCCAATACCGTAAGAAGAAACACCAGCTACGCCGGCTTGAGTTACCGCCACTGAGATATAGGGGCCAATGGCAGCACCAGCCGTAGCTGATGCAGAGATACCAAGTAAAGTTTTCAACCCACTTAAACCTAAGTTAGCTAGTAGTTCACTAACACCAATACCGCCCATACTCAAGGCAATTTTTTGGAGTAATTTTACAGCACCAGCTTCGGTCATTGGAATGCCGTAGAGTTTAGATAAACCTAAAATTAGAAAAATATCAATAACAATACTACTAAGTATATCTACTACAGTTACAGGATTAAGAGCGATCGCTAATGCCTTAGTCATTACCGCTTTCCAAATTAGCTCATTAGCATTCTGTTCCCGAATCATCAGTTTTCGCTGTACCAATTGCTCATTCACGGTATCGGCATAAAGCATTGTGTTGAGAGCAACCAAAGCTTTACCCTCACGGTGCAGAATCTCTAGAATTTTGAGCTTCAGTTCATCGATTTGGGCATTACCTGTCCGTAATTGTAACCCCCTGCTACCATCAGGGCGCAGAATCGCCGTTTTCACTAATGGTGATGCCGCTGCCATGACAATTTCTAGAGGTGAGAGTAACTCTTTAACCCGTTCATCCCGGATTTTGTGGTAAATTGCCATCCGGTCTGCTTCTGGATACTGGTCTACTTTGTTAAACACCAAAATTATCGGTTTACCAGCTTCCCGCAACTGAGAAAGAGCAACCTGTTCTACCTTAGTCATGTCACCAGCAATCACAAACAAAATTAAATCTGCCTGTTTTGCTACCTGTTCAGCTAATGCTGCACGGGTATCTCCATCTATTTCGTCTAACCCAGGTGTATCAATTAATTCCACCTGAGATTGACCAACTGCTGGCAGGGTTACTCGTAAAGCACGTTCCGTTTTGCCAATCGCCTCTTCGTTAATACTCCAATTAACGCTTTGTGCTGCACGAGTCACCCCATGCAAAGGCCCAGTTTCAAACACTGGTTGCCCAACCAAGGCATTGAGTAAGGAAGATTTACCGCGTCCTACCATCCCAAAAGCAGCAATCTGCACCACCATGCGGTCTAACTTCCCCAACATCATTTCCAAATCAGTAATCTCTGTCTCTAAACCATGCTTTTCCTGGGGAGTGAGGTCGAGATTGGCTACCAATCTTCGCAGTGCTGTTTGTGCTTGTTTGTAGTTGAGTTCCGTCTGAATGTCTTCAAAACTGAAAATTGCACTATCAAGTTCTTCCTCCCAGTTTAGGGAAGTAGCATCAGTGTTGGACGAATCACTCTGATGCGGATCAGGCAAGGGCAATGTCGAATTCATACGGATTTTGGTTATGTGATGGATGTGAGATATGAGATAGACCTCGTTTCTTATCCTAGTGATTTTTAGCAGGAGATTCGAGAGATAAGAGACCAGAACTTACGCACTCAGATCCCCCAACCCCCTTAGAAAGGGGCAGCCCTGCGCCCTTGCGGGTTAAGCGACTCCCTCAGTGGCGTGGCTTTAGACGTTCCCCCCTTAAAAAGGGGGGCTAGGGGGGATCGGGGTTTCAGGCTTGGGTGCGTAAGTCCTAGAGACAAAGGGGACAGCTAATGATTAATGACAAGCAAAAAGTCATACACTGAAAAATGCATCTAGTAGCGTTAGGATCTTGACTAAATTATCTGTGCGGAAAATAGTTATTGCCGGTAACTGGAAAATGTTCAAAACTCAGGCAGAGTCCCAGGATTTTTTACAGGGATTTCTGCCCTACTTGGAGGAAACCCCCCAAGAGCGAGAAGTTGTATTGTGCCCCCCATTCACTGACTTAAGCATTTTGTCTAAGAGTTTGCATGGTAGCCGTATCCAACTTGGGGCACAAAACGTCCACTGGGAAGAAAATGGAGCCTATACTGGTGAAATTTCTGGCCTCATGCTGACAGAAATTGGCGTGCGCTTTGTAATTGTCGGTCATAGTGAACGACGGCAATACTTTGGCGAAACGGACGCGACCGTAAATCTACGCCTAAAAGCTGCCCAAAAGTATGGTCTTACTCCTATTTTATGTGTAGGCGAAACCAAACAACAACGAGATGCAGGGGAGACTGAATCACTGATTACCACCCAGTTAGAAAAAGACTTGGTAGATGTCGATCAAAATAATTTAGTGATTGCCTACGAACCAATTTGGGCAATTGGCACAGGAGACACTTGTGAAGCAACAGAAGCAAATCGGGTAATTGGCTTAATTCGCAGCCAATTAACTAATCCCAATGTTTCAATTCAATATGGTGGCTCAGTCAAACCCAACAATATTGATGAAATCATGGCTCAACCAGAAATTGATGGTGTGCTAGTGGGAGGAGCAAGCCTGGAACCTGAAAGTTTCGCCAGGATTGTGAACTATAAGTAACTTTTGGGACAAGGGGAAACAAGAGGATCAAGGAGCAGGGGGAAGTTTACCCCATCTCCCCATCTCCCCATCTCCCTATCTGTCCAAAAAGGTAGATTATATGCATAGTGAGTTGATAATTCGGGGTCGCTGTTTCCAATGGGGAAAGCAGACTTATCTAATGGGCGTGTTGAATGTGACGCCTGATAGCTTTAGTGATGGTGGCGAGTTTAGTACTACTACTGCTGCTGTAGCACAAGCGCAAGCACTGGTAGCATCTGGTGCTGACATTATTGATGTCGGTGGTCAATCAACTCGACCAGGCGCAGAGCAAATAACTCTTGCAGAAGAAATGGAGCGAGTGGTACCTGTAGTGCAGGAGCTACGGCAACACATTTCAGTACCGATTTCTGTAGATACAACTAGGGCATCTGTGGCTAGGGCATCTGTAGCTGCTGGTGCGGATTTAATTAATGATATTTCTGGTGGTACGTTTGACTCCGAAATGTTACCAACAGTAGCCGATTTAAGTGTGCCTATTGTGTTGATGCACATTCGAGGCAACCCACAGACTATGCAAAAACTAACTGATTATCAAGATTTAATAGCAGAGATTAATAGTTTTTTAGCAAAGCAAATTGCAGCTGCAATTACTGCGGGCATTGAACAGCAGAAAATGATCATTGATCCTGGTATTGGCTTTGCTAAGAATCATGAGCAAAATTTAGAAATTCTTCGCCGCTTACGGTCATTCAAAGCGCTCAACTGTCCTATTTTAGTAGGAGCATCCCGTAAAAGTTTTATAGGTAGGATTCTTAATCAGCCAGATCCGAAAGCACGAGTTTGGGGCACAGCTGCGGCGTGTTGTGCTGCCATTTTTAATGGCGCTGATATCCTCCGGGTTCATGATGTTAAAGAAATGCGCGATGTGTCATTGGTTGCTGATGCATTGTTTCGGCATAGTTAAGACTATACAGTTCCATTCTCAGAACTATTGCCATTAGTTTCACTACTTACAGCGTCACCCAGCATTTGATCTAGCGCTCCATCTGATATGCTTGGGTTGAGAAAGACTATTTTGGCATTGGAACTAGCACCAAGTTTATGGCTTGCTTCTACTTGTTCTTGCGCT
This sequence comes from Mojavia sp., assembly GCF_059505145.1. Lineage (NCBI taxonomy): Bacteria > Bacillati > Cyanobacteriota > Cyanophyceae > Nostocales > Nostocaceae > Mojavia > Mojavia sp. Next base: position 26,820 of record NZ_JCACKA010000036.1, on the reverse strand, counting down.
ACCAGATACCTGAGAATTTCTCTAGTTTCTGGTCTAGCAGTGACAGCTTCCGAAAGTATCCGAATTGACTCTTTAGTTGCTTCGGCTCTCTTAATTGCAGCTTGTCGTTCTCCTTCTGCTTCTGTAATAGCTGCTTGCTTTCTAATTTCAGCAGCTTGTTGTTCTGCCATTGATCTTTGAACACTCTCTGGGGGTGTGATGCTTTGAATATCTATCCGAATAATGTTCACTCCCCATTTTTTACTGGTGTCATTTACAATCTGCAACAGTGATTGGTTCATTTGATTTCTGGCAGAAATGGTTTCCGATAATGTTCTCTCAGCAATGTGGGCACGGAGTTCAACTGTTACGAGGTTAGCTAGAGCCACTTGCATATCGTCAACCTTATAGAAGGTGTCCTCCATGCTAATAATTTGCCAGGTGACAACACCATCAACCTCTAAGTAAACGTTATCTTTAGTGATTACCTTCTGAGGCTTGATATCTAAAATCTGCTCTCGTGTGGTATCTTCCATCACAATTTGATCGACCAAGGGCACAATGAAGTTTAGTCCGGGATTAAGTTTTCGATGATACCGCCCTAATCTTTCTACTAGAGCTACATTGCCTTGATTAATCAGTTTTGCAGATCCTAAGGCATAACCTATAAGCGCTAAGACTATAGCAATGATTGGCTCCATATATGCTCCTATTTAACTTTTGGGGAATTTAGTTTAATGGACATGGTACTACCTTGTCCTAACTATGTCCTAACTATAAGTCTAATGTTTTGAGTTTGTAATTTTATGAACACCAGCAACATCAAGTTACAAGTCCAACGCGACTTGTGCGTTCTTGTGTAGGTAAGGCAGTTTGTGAGAATGCAATCGTTATTAAAGCACCTTGATTACTTACTTGCAAGGTCTACTTTCGTAATTAACTTTACTCACATTGCCTACTTAACTTTAGGTAGAATAACAGACTCCCCCAATCATAATGCTTGTTTGGGTTGCAAGCCAGTTGAGGCTTTGCACATTACTTTTGTACTATTTTGGCAAGTGTGGCAGCGTGCGATCGCTACTTCGGATTTTATAAATAATACTTTTCAAGCACAATGCACAAAAGTACTCGTACTTATCTATAGATTTTTAAGATTATGTGTATTACTGTGGTACAGGTTGCTTTACTTGGCTAAACTATATATTGCTTGCATTTATTTATACTATACGACTTATGTGAGTTGAGGCTGAAAGAACACAGTCTCGTTCATAGAGCTAGAGCTTACAATTAAAGCGAAGGCTAAAACCTTTGATATTGCTGGGGAATTTTTAACTCACATAAGGCGTACATTTTAGTCAATTACCAAACCCAGCCAAGGTTTTATACTTCCTGGCAAATCAGAATTAAGCCGTAAAGGTAATTGAGGCGTAGAAAGAGATTGAGCGTAGTCTGATGTCAGAAATGGTTGGTAAATGCCTGCTTCTGGTGTTAGTTGTTTAGTAAATGCTAATGTGACACCACGAATCAATTGGCGTAAAGAATTAGTTTCTTCGCCTCGCTTTTCTTTAATAAGAGTAGTGGCTGCACTTCCAGAATAGGCGGGATCGCTAATACTCAAGTGAGTACCACCAATGGCAGTAATCAAATACTTTGGGCCTTGCAGTTGGGCGAAAGGGGCTATTTGATGCTTCAAGGCTGGAGTTAAAGCGTCTTCGGTTGCGCTTAATATTAATGTTGGGTTAGTAACTTGAGCTAGGCCATTTTTACCGAAGAGTTTGCCAACCACAGGATTGAAGGCGATCGCACTCTTAACCCGCTCATCTTGTAACTGTAGTTTCTTCTCTTTTAAAGGAGCGGCTGCACACTGCAACCAATCGCCAGGCGCTTCGTTAAAAGAAAGAGAAGTTTGACAGAATTGTCGTAATTCCTCTAAGTTTACCTCTGCACCGGCTAAAGCCAAGGCTGTATAACCACCCAAGGAATGACCAATAACAGTTACTTTCTCAGTGTTAAATTTTCCCTGAAGTTGCCCTGATTGGGTGTTCAGTTTCGCTAGTTCATTAAGCAAAAAGCTGATATCTTTTGGCCGTTCAATAAATTCGGTAGCCGGAAGCAGTTTCGCCAAATTAACTGGTTCTGAGGCTGTAATGTTGGCGTTAATATTGCTATCTGGATGTTCAATTGCAGCAACAGTGATGCCGTGAGAAGCTAAATGACGCGCTAAATAGCTAAAAAATCTGCGGTTGGCACCAAGTCCGTGGGAAATAACAACAAGTGGTGCTTGTGTGTCACCACGACTCGAATAAATGTCTACAGGAATAATCCGTTTCCGTTGTTGGTCTCTTAGGATAAGTGTTTGCTGTTGAACTGTGTTTTTGCCGCTCGCAGCTGGATCGAATTGAGGCTGAAAGGATGTATTAGTTTTGACAGCTAACTCTCGTTCAAGTAGAGTACCAAGAGCTTGGCTTTGCAGGTAGTTGCCGTTGAATTCTACGGCGAGTTGAACCGCTTTAGTTGCGTCTACGGTGACATTTTCCTCTGGGTAGGCTTGCAAAAAGCCAACAACACTCAAACCGTTAATTTGTCGTAGCGAGAGGTTAAGTGCTGCCTGGAGGCTGTCTACTGTACTACCTGGTATTGCCGCTCCTAATGATGCGACTAATTGTTTGCCTTGTGGCGATCGCACTAATTCGTCAATGAATTTATCTGCAAAAGCTGGATCTACTTGTAAACGCCGATTCAGTAATTCTCGCACTTGGGGAGTTAACAAAGAGCCAAAAATTTCCAGATTTTCTGGTAGTTTCCCTGTTTTAGCAAATTTTTCTAAGTCAGCGATCGCTAGCGACTGCTGAAATGGGCCTAAGCGGATAGTAACCTTTTCTGCTGCTAAAGTTGCGGGTATTTGTCCAGCCCAACTTAAAGCAATGGTCATGCCGCATAGTAACCCTTGCACCCAGGAAATTTTACGCTGCTGCTTGCCAAACCGAAATTGCATCTTAGCCATTAGTTATTAGTTACAGTAGTTCATAACTCATAACGTTGACTGGCCAATATCCGGTTTTGTTGCAGTCTGGGGACAGAAATGATTAACAGTGCCCCCAGCTTATAGTCACATCTAAAATCCGGTGAATAAAGTTCTGAGAATACCTAAGATCGAGCCTATAGGATTGAACAGAACACCGAGGGTATCACCAGTTCTAGCTGTACCATTGCGGCTGACTACCACCACATCATTATTGCGGAGTATAGGATTGGTTTGCTCGTTGATTCCTTTGGAGAAGTCAACTTGCACTACACGTTTAGTTACAGAACCATTGGGGTTAAGACGAATCAAATCTACTGCACCACTTTTAGCTCTAGCATCATTAAATCCGCCAGCAGCTAGTAATGCTTGGTTTAATGAACTATTTGGTTGAATTTCTACAGTTCCTGGCCTTTTAACTTCCCCGACTACACCAACTTGGATTCTTGAGGGAGATAAAGTAGTCGTAGCTAATTGAGTAGCTTCTGCTGGGTTAATCTCAGTTGCAGTCGGAATTACAATCGTATCTCCGTCTTGCACAATCACGTCTTGGTTAACATCACCACTTTGTAAGAGTTGCCAGAGATTAATATCTATAGCTTGTTCTGAACCAACTCTTGTAGGGCGGCGAAGCTTGAGACTACGAATATCGGCTTGTGGCGTAATCCCACCAGCTAATTGAATTGCCCGCGTTAGAGTTGGCAAACCGCTGCCGGCAGCTCCCCCGTCTTGTCCAGTCGTTGCTCCTGAGGTAACAAGATATGAACCTGGACGGTTTACTTCACCAATTACTGCTACTGTACGGGGTCTGCTAGGATCGGCGGCAAAGTTAGCTGCAAACAAATTCCGTGCTTCTGCGACGTTGAAGTTAGTTGCAGTCGGCACAACAATGGTATCGCCATCTCTTAAGGTAATATCCTGCCCTATCCTACCTGTTTGGATGAGTTCCTTCAAATTAAGTGAGACCGTTTGCTCACCGCTACGTCCAAGTTTACGGCGTAATTGAACTTGGGTAACATCTGCTGCCAAGGTCACACCTTGAGCTGTTGTTAGTGCTGCCAATACAGTCGGGTATTGTACACCTGGATTGTTTCCAGCGCCTCCTTGCAAGCTTAGAGTGTAAGCCCCTGGACGTGTCACTTCACCTGCAACAAAAATATTAATCGGACGAGGTGATAAAAGGTTCACTGAAATCAACGGACGTTTTAAAAAGCGAGAGTATCTTTGAGCAATTTCGTCAGCAGCTTGTTCGGTTGTTAGCCCCAGAACTGATATGCTACCGATTAAAGGTAGATTGATCGAGCCACCAGGGGGAATTTGGTATTCTCCCGTATATTCCGGCACTTCAAATACATTTACACGTATAAGATCGCCGCCGCCTAATGCATAATTTGTATCTATTGATGTAGTAGCTGGGGCTATCTGAGTAGTAGGCGATACTGGAGTTCTATTAGGTGATCCTGGTTGAGCAGAGCCAGCAGATGGCACAGCGAGATTGACAGCCGTTAACAAAGCCACACCCATGGTTGATTGGGTAAGGAATTTCAGCAAACCTATATTAAGCATATTTACCCAAAGCTCTTAAACTATGATTGCTAAAGTACTGTCTAAACATTCTAATCTTGACTATACGGAATTATTTAAGTTTCCCAACATTCTTATTTTCTTAGAAAAACTTGATTTTCCGGAGGAGTATTTATTGATGGAATTTGAAATTTTAGTAAAGTTAATTTAAAGCTTAATCCGCTTCGATACAAGAAGATTACAAAGTTCATTGTGATTATACTTACATTTTTTGCTAGAGGATCAAGGAATATGAGCTTAAATATCATTTTTCTAGATAATATTATCGCAAAAAATAGTCGCAGAAGTAGAACCGGAAATAATCTGTACTTCTTGGCCACTACTTCAACATAATTAGGTATATTTTGAGTTGCAAAGCTCTTCGGTAACTAAACTAGTACCGCTGCGCGGAATTGGTAATTAGCTTTTCGCAAGGTTTTCAGACATTTACAATAGGTGGTTTATTTACGCCGTGCTGTACTAGTGAAGTGAATTATTTTTTTGTTGGATCTGTTGGATAAAAAACTCTTCTAGAGAGGTACGGGACAAGTTCATAGTAATAATTTGCCCTCCCATTAGGCGAAGACTTGATAAAAAATCATAGTAATCATCTTGTAATGTACCTTGCCAAGAACCATCAGAGTTAAAAACTAAACTGGGTAACCATTGTTTGAGAATTTCGCCGTCACCACCTTGACCTTTAACATGATATGTGCCAGAGCTTCCTAAGAGTTCGTTGAGGGAACCAGTACAAATTAATTCACCTTGAGCAAGGATAGCAACGCGATCGCAAACTTGCTCAACTTCACTGAGAATATGACTATTGAAAAAAATTGTTTTACCTGCTGCTTTTAGCTTTAGGATAATTTCCCGCATTTGGTAGCGTCCCACAGGATCTAAACCAGACATTGGTTCATCTAGAAATACCAATTCTGGATCGTTAATTAGCGCCTGTGCCATACCGACACGTTGTAGCATACCTTTAGAGTATCGCCGCATCTGCTTTTTACGGGTATCGAACGAGGATAAACCAACTAATTCCAGAAGTTGGGGAATGCGTTGGCGTTGTACCCTGTGGGGAATTTGGAATAGTCCAGCGGCTAGCTGCAAAAATTCCCAACCGGTGAGATATTCATATAAATACGGATTTTCTGGTAGGTAGCCGATGCATTGTTTGACACTGCGATCGCCTAATGGTTTACCTAATAATAATCCTCGCCCAGAACTAGGGCGAATGATTCCCAGCAATAGTTTTAAAAGCGTGGTTTTACCAGCACCATTCGGGCCTAGCAACCCAAAAGTTTCCCCTTGGTAAACGGTTAAAGAACAGCTTTTAAGAGACAGAACTTTTTGATTCAGCCAAAAGCCAGTTCGATAAACTTTCCGCAACTCAGAAGTTAGGACTACTGGCGGAGTGTCTCTAGTATTCAGTAGAGCATCGGGCGCGTCTGCAACAGACTTCATCTTGGTTTAATTATCAATTAGCAATTACTAACTACCAAAGTCACACTTAGCTGTAACTCGGTATTAAATACAGGTTACCCAGTTGATAGCAATAACAAACACAACTAAGTGTGGCAATTATCGGCAACTGGGTAGCTAATTGATACACACAATGACTTTACAAAACTCCCTTAGAACTAGGAATCATGCCAGCACGACGGGGGTCTATCTCCACCGCTATCCGCATTGCTCTGGCAAACGCCTTAAATGTTGCTTCAATGATGTGATGGGAATTTATACCATCTAACTGACGAATGTGCAATGTCATTTGGCTGTGGTTCACTAATGCTACAAAAAATTCGCGTACCAGTTGGGTATCATAGTTTCCTACCCGCTGTGTAGGGATCTCTAAACCGTAACTGAGGTGGGGGCGACCAGAAAAGTCCAGTGCTACCTGAACTAATGCCTCATCCAGCGGCGCGAGGAAATTCCCAAAGCGATTAATACCCTTCCTATCACCTAGAGCTTTACTAAAAGCCTGCCCTAAAGTAATACCCACATCTTCGTTGGTGTGGTGGTCATCAATTTCCCAGTCTCCCTGTGCTTGGACATCCAAGTCAATCAGCCCGTGGGAAGCAATTTGATGCAGCATATGATCCAAAAATGGAATGCCTGTTGCAGCCTTACAAATCCCTGTACCATCGAGGTTGATAGTGACTTGTATATCGGTTTCGCCGGTAGTGCGATGGACAGTGGCAATCCGCAGGTTTGGAATTGACTGGTTGTGGTGTGAATTAATTTGGTAATCGCTGATTTGCATAGTTAATGGATACTAGGGGCTAGGGACTAGAGACTAGGGACTGGGGACTAGGAAAGAGTGCAGGGATAACTCACAGTCATTTCCTCTTTTCTGCCTCTTCTTCCCAATACCCAATCCCCAATCCCCAATTTCCTTACATTCCCATGATTTCATATCCTGCATCCACATATAGGACTTGTCCTGTAATACCACTGGACAGGTCACTACATAAAAAAGCCGCAGTATTGCCTACTTCTAATTGAGTTACTGTGCGTCGCAGGGGCGCAACTTGCTCGACATGATGAATCATATCTAAAATTCCTCCTACCGCGCTTGATGCCAAAGTACGGATTGGCCCGGCGGAGATGGCATTGACTCGGATATTTTGTGGCCCCATTTCAGCAGCTAAGTAACGTACACTTGCTTCCAATCCTGCCTTAGCAACACCCATGACGTTATAGTTAGGAATTGCCCTGACGCTGCCTAAATAGCTGAGGGTGAGGATACTTCCTCCTTCTGTCATCAAAGGTTTAGCTGCACCACTCAATTGCACCAGTGAGTATGTGCTAATTTGTAGCGCCGTGTTAAAGCCAGCGCGTGATGTTTGGCTAAAATCACCACTTAAATCATCTTTATTGGCAAAGGCCAGACAGTGGACGAGGATATCTAGTTTTTCCCACTTATTGCGGATTGTTTCAAAAGTAGATTGAATTTGTTCGTCGTTTTGGACATCACAGGGAAGAAATAAGCTGGGGTTAAGGGGTTCTACCAATTCAGCAACTTTTTTCTCCATCTTGCCTCGTTCATCTGGCAAGTAGGTAATACCTAAGTTAGCTCCGGCTTTGTGTAGTTGTTGAGCGATCCCCCAGGCGATCGAGCGGTTATTTGCAATACCTGTGACAAGGGCATTTTTTCCAGTCAGATTTAGCATAGCAATTGTTAATGTGAACAATCATTAGGAGCATACTAGAATCTGAGGCTAGTTTGTCTTTGTTTTTTACAGGATTTGTAAAAATGATTATTGGTAAGACAGTTTAATACAATAAAATTACTGATTAATCCTTTATATATTCTCAATTTATCTTGATTTTGTCTTTAAAAAACCTTTTTAATACAGCTAATTTAAGCCATATTCAAGGATTAATCACTAAAAATATCAAAAATTATGTATCATTATAAACAAATAACTATAAAGCATTAATTTTGAGTATAGGAAAGTACAGAAAGGTTGACGGTGCTTTATTGATTTTTCAGGTGTATTCTTAGGTAATCAGTTTTTGTTTTTCCGGCATTGGGTAGGGGAAGGGAGATGATCGTGACACAAGATAAAGCCCTAGCAAATGTTTTCCGTCAAATGGCAACCGGAGCTTTTCCGCCGGTTGTGGAAACGTTTGAACGAAATAAAACGATCTTTTTTCCTGGCGATCCTGCTGAACGAGTTTATTTTCTTTTGAAAGGTGCTGTTAAACTTTCCAGGGTGTACGAGGCAGGAGAAGAAATAACAGTAGCACTGCTGCGGGAAAATAGCGTTTTTGGTGTGTTGTCGCTGCTAACGGGAAACAAGTCGGATCGGTTTTACCATGCCGTTGCATTTACGCCTGTAGAATTACTGTCAGCTCCAATTGAACAGGTGGAGCAAGCACTCAAGGAAAATCCAGAATTATCAATGTTGATGCTGCGAGGTTTGTCTTCGCGAATTTTACAAACAGAGATGATGATTGAAACTCTCGCTCACCGAGATATGGGTTCCAGGTTAGTGAGTTTTTTGTTAATTCTCTGCCGTGATTTTGGGGTTCCTTGCGCTGATGGGATCACAATTGATTTGAAGCTATCTCATCAGGCGATCGCTGAAGCAATCGGTTCTACTCGCGTTACCGTCACCAGGTTACTTGGAGATTTGCGAGAAAAAAAGATGATTTCCATCCACAAAAAGAAGATTACTGTGCATAAACCTGTTACTTTAAGTAGGCAATTCACTTAAAAGCAATTGGGGGAAGCAGAGGTGACACGTATTGTGTTTTTAGAAATGGCACTAACATGGAGGTAAATCTAAAAAATTGAGTAAATTCGGCTATTGCCAATCCCTCGTCCCCCACAAAAAATGGTTGAAAGTAGTAGGCTGTATCTGGAAGCATTTCGGTAGCTGAAGATGACCACCGGGTACATCCTCATCGCAGCAATTTTAATTTTGGGAGGCATGCTTGCCACCGTGGGTGATCGTATCGGCACACGGGTTGGCAAGGCGCGCCTCTCACTCTTTAAGCTACGCCCTAAAAATACGGCTGTACTAGTAACGATTTTTACTGGAACTTTAATTTCGGCATCAACTTTAGCAATTTTATTTGCTGCTGACGAAGGGTTACGCAAGGGAGTCTTTGAGTTAGAAGATATTCAAACAGACCTCAGGAACAAGCGTGAACAGCTAAAAACCACGGAAGCTCAGAAAAGCCAAGTAGAGGGTGAACTTAACCAAGCAAGAAAGGAGCAAGTAAAAGCTCAACGAGACTTGCAGGCAATTAATCAGTCTTTACAAGCAGCTAATGCCAAACAACAGGCAACGCAAGCCCAACTCAACCGTACTATTTCTCAACAAGCCCAAACGCAAGCTCAACTCCAGCGCACTCAAAGCGAATTAGACCAAGTTGTAGCTCAATATCAAAAAGCAATAGCTGAACTTCAAAGCGTTTACGATCAAAGAAAGGCATTGCAGGCAGCAGTTGAACAACTCAAAACAGAAAGGCAACGACTGTACGCTGAAGCCAAAAAAGCCATTGATGAAGCCAAAACAGCTATTGAAAAACGCGATCGCGAATTAGCCAACAGGCAAGAAGCTATTGAACAACGGGATCAAAAGATTGCCAGTCTCGATCAACTAATTCAAAAGCGCAATGCCGAAGTTGCAGCAAGGGAGCAAGTAATTGCCAAACGGGAATCTCGCCTTAGAGAATTGGAAAGGCAGCAGAACTATCTAGAACAAGAAGTGGCGAGACTGGAAAAATATTATCAGTCGTACCGGGATCTGCGTTTAGGTAAGCTTGCCTTGGTTCGCGGTCAAGTTTTGGCTGCTGCTGTTGTTCAGGTTAACCAAGCTGCTGCGGCTCGTCAGGCAGTTATGCAACTGCTACAAGAAGCCAACCGGAATGCTAACCTCGAATTAACTGAACCTGGGGAAAATAGCGTAAATAATCTAGAGTTGCTGCATATTACCCAAGATAGAATTGAGCAATTAGTCAAGCAGATTGATGATGGACGAGAATACGTGATGCGAATTTTCTCTGCTGGTAATTACGTCAGGGGAGAAAAGCAGATAGAATTTTTTGCAGATACAGCGCGAAATCAACTAGTCTTTTCAGGGGGACAGGTATTAGCTACAACTACTGCCGATCCCAAAACCATGACATCTTACCAACTACGGCAACGACTGGATCTGCTGATTTCTGCTTCCCAATTTCGCGCTCGTAATGCTGGAATTATTGAAAATGTGCAAATAGATGGTACTTTTCTTCGCTTTGTTTCCCAACTGAGGCAATCCGATCAACTTATAGAAATCAAAGCGATCGCGGCAGAAGATACTTATACAGCGGGGCCACTAAAAGTCAAATTAATAGCAATAATCAACGGGCAAGTTGTTTTTAGCACCTGAAAAACAACCAACATATATTAGCAGGGTTTAATGAGCTTCTGATTATCTAATATCATTTCATAGCAACTTTAAATACGTAGTTTTGTTTGAAATTAAGTTAACAGCTTTTTGATAAAAACTTTGGATTCAAAATAAATATAACTTGGAGATGATAAATTGCCAGAAAGCTGAATAAGAAATTCGTTGTTACATTTTGAATTGTGAATTGTGAATTACTTATGACTCTCCGTGAATTCTCACCGACACAACCAGTCATTTTAGGCTTTGATCCCGGTCGTGATAAGTGTGGTTTAGCGGTATTAGGACTGGATCGGCAACTGCATTATCATCAAGTTGTATCTGCAAGCGAGGCGATCGCTACGATTGAAAAGCTACGTCAGAAGTTTCCTATTTCCTTGATGGTAATGGGCGATCAAACTACCGCCAAGCAGTGGAAAAAGCAACTACGGCAAGAATTAGCAGAGCCGCTGAATATTGTTTTAGTGGATGAGCGCTACACTAGCTTAGAAGCACGCGATCGCTATTGGCAGATGCATCCTCCTAAAGGACTAACAAAATTATTACCACAGGGCATGCGGCAACCACCACGACCAATAGATGACATTGTTGCCATTCTTTTAATTGAAAGATATTTAAGTCGCCTAGCTGGTATAAGTTCTGAATCTTGATTGCTGAATTTGATGTCAGCAATAATTTGCTAACTATCTCTATTTGTTAGCTTCTACTGACAAATGGCAAATAATTAATCATTAAAGTTCAGCTCGAATAGTAAAGGCATAGTCTCCTCCTGGCTCTAATTGATAATCTTGTTTTTCCAAGAAGCGACCTAGGGGTTCTTTAATTAAGGCGCGACCTTGGGAAGGCTTCACAGACAGTTCTCCCCGGCTAAAATGCCATTGGAACTGCCACTCATATTCACCCGCACTCACTTCGCCCTCAAGAAGGCCGTGTTGCCAAGATTGGCGGGTAATCCTGACACGGGCGATGGTTTCTGGCAGACGTTTAGCACTCACAATGCTGTATAACAAGTTTGGAATAAAAGCTAACCGCGTAGGCTAATTCATTTATTACCAAACATAGCTTAAATCTAGAAACTGACAAAGTGAGTATTTGTAGGTTAAGCCAAACGGCTGAAGTCGCAGCGACACAGACTAAGTATGGTCAACCACAAAAAGGGTATGGAATTTAATCAATCGTAGGTTGGGTAGAACGAAGTAAACCCTTGATATTTCCAAACCTTTTTACGGTGAAGTGTACTCAGTTAGCTTCCACAGACTAGGGGAATTTAGACTAGAACAACAAGAGTGTTTTTCCCTATTGATTCTGAATTTCGCAATTTTGTTATGAGTCTTTGTTCGGTTGTTAGCCACTTGTAGAAGCAGCGATAGTTGAGTAGCAGTATTGTTACCAAGCTCTTTAAGTAGGTTAAAAGTTATGACACAATTAAACATCCAACCCCAAGAATATGAGTCATAAAACAATCTTGAAAAAGCTGGAAGCTGACCTTTATTCGTGAAATAAACAATTAATTTATATTAAGTCTAAGCTCAACGACTGAAGTCGCTACAACGTAGAAAAAATCGAATACCCTATCTTTTTTAGAGTGACGTTGACTACGGAGTAGACGAGGCAGTGCGACTACTCCCAGCTTGAAATATTTGTTGAGCAGTTAAATTCAACTCTGGAAAAGTTGGTGATTGAATACGATCTGTACCCCTAAATTGAGTAACTTGGTATTCATCCTCAACTAAAAAATAAATAGAGATACTAGGTTGTTTGGGATTGCCGATAAACTTACGAGCGCCAAGCGCAAGATAATCTACAATCCAATATTCAGGTATACCTATTTCTTCATATTTACCAACTTTGGTGTGATAGTCATCCCGCCAATTATTACTGACAACTTCAACCACTAGAGGAATTGATGTACCGTAAATTACCGTCGATTCTTTTTTCCAAAATGGCTCATTAATAAGATTAGCTTGGTTGATTATTAGCACATCTGGCGAGTAAGCTGATTCATTTTCGGGAGGCTTGACTAGTGCGGTTTTAGGTATGATATAGGGAAGACCTGATTGATAGCATTGCACACTCAGTGCTATAGATAAAAATCCTGTAACCTCTTCATGACCTCCCAACGGTTGTGGCATTTTAACAATTACTCCATCATGCAGCTCATAGCGTTCACCGTCAGGTTTCCAGTGGGCGAATTCTTCAAATGTTAGTAGTTTGCGTAAGGGTTGAATCATTTTTTAACCTTAGACTTTCTACTGGTATAAATAGGTTGGTGTAAATATTTATTGTTAAGTCCAAGCAGAAAGCAGAAATAGAGAGGGTTTTAGTAGCCCTTACGTTTGATGGCATAATTCTGTTTATTTGCCCGTTTCTGCTTCCGACTACTATTTGATTTTTAAAATGCACTTAATTATGGCTATACCCACCAAAACTCGGATATGGTGGACACTCCATTTGATGATTCATGATAAAATTAAACCTCATGAATTTTTCAGATGGCGATGCGGTTAGAGATGATGTATGCAGATAGCTAATTACATTCGTCATCAAACCACCCACCATCAACAAAAATCCCTAATTTCTGATTGGAAAATTATCTAATTTATCAAGCCTGCAAAAGCAGGCTTTGTTCTTTTAGTCGCAACTTTAGTCTTTCGGCTGTTCTAATAATTTTGCCAACTGATTAAAGAAGCATACGAATTTGTGATATCGAATGGGCAAATTATTACCAAGTTCTAATAATCTTGCCAACTGATTAAAGAAGCATACAGCGATGCCTTTTTCTTAGGCATCGCGGATTTTAGATAACATCTAAAATCCTAAATCGATTTACCGATTTACTGCTGCTGCTTCTCGCGCCGCAGCTGCTTGATCAGGATGGATACCTAAGCGTGTGAGATTAATCCGGCCTTTATTGTCAATCTCACGGACTTTGATAATCACTTCATCGCCAACTGCTACTTCATCCTCAACTTTGCCAACCCGGTAGTCAGCTAGTTGAGAAATATGGATCATGCCTTCTTTGCCAGGCAGAAACTCTACAAACGCGCCTATGGGTATAATTCGAGTCACGCGACCGACATAGACATCCCCTTCATGGAGCTTGCGGGTCATACCTTGGATGATATTACGGGCTTTTTTCGCCTTGCTCTCATCTACAGCGGAAATCGTTACGGTGCCATCATCTTCGATGTCAACTTTTGCACCTGTTTCCTCGGTGATGCCCTTAATTGTCTTGCCTCCAGGCCCAATGACCAGACCGATCATGTCTGGATCAATCTTAATAGTCAACAGACGTGGGGCGTATGGTGAGGTTTCTGTGCGCGGTTGCTCGATGGTTTGGAGCATTTTGTCCAAAATGTGCAAACGAGCTGATTTGGCTTGGTGGATGGCTTGGGCAATGATATCTAAGGACAAACCAGAGATTTTCATGTCCATTTGCAAGGCAGTAATCCCGGTATCTGTACCGGCTACTTTAAAGTCCATGTCGCCCAGAAAGTCTTCAATTCCCTGAATGTCAGTTAGGACGCGCACTTCTTCGCCTTCTTTAATCAGACCCATGGCTGCACCACTAACAGGCTTGAGAATTGGCACACCAGCATCCATTAAGGCAAGGGTGGAACCGCATACTGAACCCATTGAAGTGGAACCGTTGGAAGAAAGTACTTCCGATACAACGCGAATTACGTAAGGAAATTGTTCTTTAGGTGGTAGCACAGGTAACAGTGCTCGTTCTGCTAGTGCCCCGTGACCGATTTCACGTCTACCTGGGGCGCGCATCGGCTTAGTTTCGCCAACTGAGAAGGGCGGGAAGTTGTAATGATGTAAGTAGCGTTTAGATTGGTCTGTTTGCAGGTCATCGTTGAGGTTTTGGGCATCTCCAGGAGTACCAAGGGTACAGGCAGATAATACCTGGGTTAGTCCCCGGTTAAATAAGCCGCTGCCATGAACTCTTTGAGGTAAGACACTAACTAGGCAAGAAACGGGGCGCACTTCATCTAGTTTGCGACCATCAACGCGAACGTTGTCTTCGATAATTTGACGGCGCATGAAGTGTTTGGTAATGTCTTTAAAAGTATTACCAAGTGCCTTGCTATTTGCGGTTGCAGCAACACGGATAGGGTCTTCTTCAGGAAGTTCAGCGATCGCAGCGGCAATGTTTTCTTTAACAACATCCAAAGCGGCATCGCGTTCTGGCTTCGCTAATTCAAATTGCGCCAGGATTCTTTTAATCTCATCGCTAGCGCGATCGCGGATAAAGTTTTCTAAAGTAGAATCTACCTCTGGGGGCACTTCTTTCACAATTTCTAGACCTAGTTCTGCGACTAAATCTTGTTGTGCCTTGATTAAGTCCCTTACTGCTTCATAGCCAAAATCAATCGCTTCGATAATATCTCGTTCTGGCAACTGATTGGCTCCCGCCTCTACCATGATTACGCCTTCTGGTGAACCTGCTACTACCAGATCCAAATCTCCAGCTTCAATTTCTGCGTAGGTAGGATTAATCACAAAATCATCACCTACTAAGCCTACCCGTACTGCTGCCATTGGGCCGTTAAACGGAATCTGGGCAATCAGGGTAGCAATAGAAGCACCAGTAACCGCCAGTACATCGGGTGGTACTTGCTCATCCATCGACAGTGTTAGGGCAATAACTTGTAAGTCATCCCGCAACCATGAAGGGAACAGCGGACGCAGGGGACGGTCTATCAAACGGCTGGTGAGAATTGTTTTTTCTGGTGGACGACCTTCACGCCGCATGATTCCTCCAGGAATCCTACCCGCGGCATACAATCTTTCTTCGTAATCTACTGTGAGGGGAAGAAAATCAATGCCTTCTCTGGCTTGCGATCGCGTAGCCGTCACCAAAACAGCTGTATCCCCTGATTGTATCAAAACCGACCCACCAGCCTGGGGAGCCAGTAGGCCAACCTTCAGTCGAATATCCCGTCCGTCGAAGGATATTGACTTATCAACTTCTGTCATTCAGTTTTTTTTCCTTCTCTTTCGCTATTCTCTCTCTGTGGCAATCCTAACATTTATGCACTATGGCTGGCTTGGGCTACATACAAAGATAAACAACTTTGTCAACGCAAAGCACGATACATTGTTAGGGCGTCTATCATCTGCCCATCTGCTAGCTTGACTGCTTGCGGAATGCGCCCAATCGTCTCAAATCCTAATTTTTGCCACAGTGTAATTGAAGGTATATTAGTTTCAAAGACCAAATTAAACATTACCGCCTCGTAGCCAAGGCTAGCTGCTATTAAAAGCATAGCTTCTCCCATAAATTTGCCTATGCCCTGACCTCGCAGCTGTGGTTGTACAATAAAACCAGCGTTACAAATATGGCTACACCGACCGGGAAAGTTTGGTTTCAAGTAAAATGCCCCTAACACTTCTTTGGATCTTTGTGTAGTGCCTGGTTCAATTTTCCTAACAACAAAGGCATCATGACTCAACCAGTAAGCCGCAAATTCTGCTTGAGATAGAGGTTGCTCGTGAGGATAAGTTCTACCTTCAATAATTACTAGATTTAGTAATGCTCTAACTAACTCCTGCTCTTGAGGATGTATATAATCTAGTTCTACTACAATGTCATTTTTTATAACTTCATGAAGAGGCAATTTCATGATTAATATTTTTTTAGAACACTTCATTAGTCAAGATATTTATTATATAAGAAATTTGGCTATATCAAATGTTGACAATTAGCAAATGGCATCAAAAGTGAATTTATAGCTTTACTGATTAATACTTCATCTTGGCAAATATATAAATAGTTGAAAAATGGCAATTTTACACGGTATTTGGTTACAAAAAAATCAAGATAGTTGTTTATTCATTTGGGGAGAAACTTGGCGTTCGTCAAGAGATAACTTTGATTCTAGTGCTTCTGGAGATATACAATTACATCCATTGGCAATGACATCAATAGAATTGAGTGAGTGGTTGCGATCGCGGAACATTAAAATTGCCAATTTAATCGAGCAACCCCAAGTGGCTTTAGGTGCTAGGCGAACCTCGAAAGGAGAAACTAAGCCAACACGCTCAAATACAAGTGTTAGAGAAGTAATACCAACACACTCCCAAATAATTGCTCTACCTACTGATATCTCAAATAGCGAGCAACAAGGCACAACAGCGATTTTTCCAATACATTCTGCCGCTGTAGAGACGCAATTAAAATCTTCACTACCAACAGACTCATCACCATATCTTCACCCTTGGCGAGTCGAGGGTTTTTATCTCAATCCTGCCACAGCAATAAAATTTCTTTCTTCTCTTCCTCTAAGTACAATTAGCGACGAGGATAGTTTTTTAGGAGGAGACTTGCGTTTCTGGTCGCAGGTCGCCCGTTGGAGTTTAGATTTAATCTCAAGGTGTAAGTTTTTACCAACAATTCAACAATCTGCTGATTCGATAGTTGCTAATTGGCAAGTACTTTTAGATAGTGCTGTCGATGGTACAAGGTTGGAAAAGTTTTCCCAGTTAATGCCATTGGCTTGTCGCACTTATCAGCAAGAATCAGGAACTCAGGAATTTTCCCAATCTCCACTATATATAGAGTTACCCTTACCACCTGAAGAATTACTTTTGAAATTTCTCAACAGTACCATAGATGCTCAAGTACGAGAAATGATTGGTTCCCAACTGCCAATTGAAACCAGAGTCATGGCATCTCTACCATCTGCGGTGCGGCAGTGGTTGCAAGCTTTAAGTAACGTATCTAACACAGTCAACGCTGATCCAATTGAAGTAGAACGGCTACAGGCGGTACTAAAGTCTTGGACTATGCCGTTGCAGTACCAGTTGACTCATAAAGCTTTATTTCGTACCTGCTTGCAATTACGTTCTCCAGATGATGGAAAAACAGATTGGACATTGGCATATTACCTGCAAGCGGCAGATGACCCAGAGTTTTTGGTTGATGCAGCAACTATTTGGCAGCACCCAGTTGAACAATTAGCTTATCAAAATCGCACCATCGAACAACCCCAAGAAACTTTTTTACGAGGTTTGGGGTTAGCTTCCCGACTGTATCCGCCACTAGCAGCTAGCTTAGAAACAGAAAATCCCGAATCTTGCAGTCTTAACCCCATGCAAGCATACGAATTTATCAAGTCTGTTGCTTGGAGGTTTGAAGATAGTGGTTTAGGAGTGATTTTGCCTCCGAGTTTGGCGAACCGTGAGGGATGGGCAAATCGTTTGGGTTTAAAAATTACTGCCGAAACGCCAAACAAAAAACAAGGGCGCTTGGGATTGCAGAGTTTGCTGAATTTTCAGTGGAAATTGGCAATTGGCGGACAGACTATTTCTAAAGCTGAGTTTGATCGGCTGGTAGCGCTGAATAGCCCACTGGTAGAAATCAATAACGAGTGGGTGGAGTTACGTCCTCAAGATATTAAGACAGCTCAAACCTTTTTTGCCTCTCGTAAAGACCAAATGGCGCTTTCCTTAGAAGATGCTTTGCGCTTGAGTACTGGGGATACCCAGGCAATTGAGAAATTACCTGTGGTGAGTTTTGAGGCATCTGGGGCATTACAAGAGTTAATTGGGGCGCTAACAAACAATCAGGCGATCGCGCCTTTGCCAACACCAAAAAATTTTCAAGGACAGTTGCGACCTTATCAACAGCGAGGTGCGGCTTGGCTTGCTTTCCTAGAACGTTGGGGCTTGGGTGCTTGTCTGGCCGACGATATGGGACTGGGAAAAACCGTGCAGTTCATCGCTTTTCTTCTACACCTTAAAGAACAGGATGCATTGGAAAAACCAACTCTGCTAGTTTGCCCAACTTCTGTTTTAGGGAACTGGGAACGGGAAGTTAAGAAATTTGCTCCTACAATCAAAGTTTTACAGTATCACGGTGATAAACGCCCCAAAGGTAAGGCGTTTACAGAAGCAGTGAAAAAGCATGATTTAGTCGTGACTAGTTACTCATTAATTCACCGAGATGTCAAATCATTGCAAAGTGTTTCTTGGCAAGCAATAGTTTTAGATGAAGCCCAGAATGTCAAAAATTCTGAAGCCAAGCAGTCACAGGCAGCCCGACAATTAGAAGCAACATTTCGTATAGCTTTGACTGGAACACCAGTAGAAAATAGA
The DNA here is from genome assembly GCF_059505145.1 of Mojavia sp. Classification (NCBI taxonomy): domain Bacteria; kingdom Bacillati; phylum Cyanobacteriota; class Cyanophyceae; order Nostocales; family Nostocaceae; genus Mojavia; species Mojavia sp. Next base: position 8,250 of record NZ_JCACKA010000036.1, on the reverse strand, counting down.
TTGCAAGAACTATGGTCTATTTTAGATTTTCTCAATCCTGGGTATTTGGGTAATCGGCAATTTTTTCAACGACGTTTTGCCATGCCGATTGAAAAGTATGGTGATGCAGCTTCTTTAAACCAATTGCGCTCATTAGTCCAACCCTTTATTTTGCGGCGACTGAAAACAGATCGTGATATTATTCAAGACTTGCCAGATAAGCAAGAAATGACAGTATTTTGTGGTCTTACTCCCGAACAAGCTACACTTTATCAAAAAGTGGTGGAACAGTCTTTAGCTGAGATTGATAATGCAACTGGACTACAACGACGAGGCATGATTTTAGCTTTACTAATCAAGCTTAAACAAGTCTGCAATCACCCAGCCCAATATTTAAAAGAAACGACGTTAGACAAATATCATTCAGCTAAACTTCAGCGTTTAGATGAAATGCTAGAAGAGGCTTTGGCAGAAGGCGATCGCGCTTTAATTTTCACCCAATTTGCTGAATGGGGCAAATTACTCAAACCACATTTAGAAAAACAGCTAGGGCGCGAAACTTTGTTTTTGTATGGTGGCACTAGTAAAAAACAACGTGAGGAAATGATTGACCGTTTTCAACACGATCCTCAAGGGCCACCAATTCTGATTCTTTCATTAAAAGCTGGTGGTGTAGGGTTAAATTTAACTAGAGCAAATCACGTCTTCCATTTTGATAGATGGTGGAATCCCGCAGTAGAAAATCAAGCCACAGACCGAGTATTTCGGATTGGGCAAACCCGTAATGTGCAAGTACATAAATTTGTCTGCACTGGCACATTAGAAGAAAAAATTCACGACATGATTGAAAGTAAAAAACAACTAGCTGAACAAGTCGTAGGCGCAGGTGAAGAGTGGTTAACTGAACTAGATACAGACCAACTCCGTAATTTACTATTACTTGATCGTAGTGCAGTAATTGAAGAGGATGAAGGATAAACTGTGCCATCATGTCGAACCACTTTGCTCACGGTTATGCCTTGTTAATTGGGGTTGGCAGAACAGCCGAACCAAAATAGTCATTGCCTGTCACAGTCAAAGATGTGCAAGCGCTGAAGACGGTGCTAATCGACCCAAATTTGTGTGCTTATTTGGATGATTCAGAACATATTCGCTTATTACAGAATGAGCAAACAACACGCAGCGCAATTTTGGATGGATTAACGTGATTACAGGAAAAAGCTGCTGGCGATCGCAATGCAACAATTGTAGTTTTTTACTCTGGTCATGGGTGCTTTGACTTAGCAAGCCAGTGTTATTATTTGCTGCAACATGACTTCAAATCCTCAGATATTGCTAACAGCGCCCTATCTGCCCAACAATTTACTCAAGCCTTGCGGCAGATTCAGGCAAAACGGTTGTGGGTAGTAATTGATAGTTGTCATGCAGAGGGTATGGCGACTTCTAAAGGCGAACTACCTGCTGATTTTATCGCCACGGCATTGCCCAAGGGGGTAGTGGAGGCACTAAAGCAGGGCGAAGGACGGGCGGTGTTTACCTCCTCCAGGGGTAATCAGGTTTCCTGGATACGTCCTGATGGAAGTATGAGCCTCTACACTTATCATCTCATTGAGGCATTGCAGGGAGCCGCCAATCAACCAGGGGATACCAAAGTCATGCTCTCAAACTTGATCAATCATTTGGGTAAAACTGTGCCAGAAAGCGCCAGAACCCTATGGCAAAAAGAACAAACGCCGTTTTTTGATACAGCAATGGAAGATTTCCCCATTGCCATGTTGCGGGGAGGGAAAGGACTACCAAATTCAACCCCAGACTCGCCTAAAATTATGACCGATCAAGAAGTAGTAACACCTGCACTCGCAAGAGCAAAACGAGCATTGGCAATTTTGGAAGAACAAGCCGCTTCCTATGGAATTCGGATTCCAGTGGATTTGCAAATTGAATTGGAAGAAAAACGCCGTCAGGTAATGGAATTACAGTCTCGGCATAAAAAACAGGATTAGATTAAACAAACATATCCGATAATGTTTAGACTTCTTGCAAAAGTCCAAAAAAAATAATTAACCGCCAATAAACGCAGATAAACGAGGCAGCGCATTGCGGGGTTTCCCCCCGTTGAAGCAACTGCCGTACCGATAAAATCACTTATGCAAGAGGTGTATTGTTCTTGTTCCGAGTTCCAAACACCAACTTTCGAGTTCCAAAAACAAACTGCCGAGTTTTGAACACAAACTTCCGAGTTTTGAACACAAACTTCCGAGTTCCAAACACGAACTTCCGAGTTCCGAACACAAACTTCCGAGTTCCAAACACGAACTTCCGAGTTCCGAACACCAACTTCCGAGTTCCAAACACGAACTGCCGAGTTCTGAACACCAACTTCCGAGTTCCAAACACGAACTTCCGAGTTCCAAACACCAACTTCCGAGTTCCAAACACCAACTTCCGAGTTCTGAACACGAACTGCCGAGTTTTGAACACGAACTGCCGAGTTTTGGGGATGCCGTGAAAAAATTATACAATCTTGTAAGATGGGCATCTTGCCAACCCTGGCACTCAGATAAGCTAGAGAGGTTATCCCACAAGCATTAATTGAATATTTTGTTATTTGCAAGTCCCTTAGATTTATTTTTTATATAACTCTATGGATGATCAAGAAGCGCTACAGCGAACTCTCAACCGTGCCCGTCGCGCCCTTCAGATATTAGAGGAAGAAAAAGCTAGTTATGGAATTCGAGTTCCAGTGGATTTGCAAATCGAACTGGAGGAGAAACAAAAAGAAGTTACTAGCCTAGAGGCGCGATTGAGCCAGTTACAGGGAAAGCGCACGCTAGCTGTGCCTGATAACCTGCCCCGCTATAACGATGTATTTGTGGGACGAAAAGCAGAAATTGCCCGTTGTATGGAAGCACTTTCACCAGAGGAACGGGGTTGGGGTGTGGCGATCGATGGTATTGGTGGTATGGGCAAGACAGTGTTGGCCCTGGAGGTAGCACACCTTGCTCGTAAGCAAGCACTGTTTGATGCCTACCTGTTTGCTTCTGCCAAGACTACCTGGCTCTCAACTGAGGGAGTGCGGCAAGAAACGCTCGCTCTATCTTCTCTTGATAGCTTCTGCCGAGAATTTGCCAAAGGCTTAGGGCAGACAGATATCGTCAAAATGACTGATTCCACCGAACGCCGCTGCGCCCTTTTAGATGCCCTACGGGGAAGGCGCGCCTTGCTGATTTGGGACAACCTGGAAACGCTGAATACAGAAGAACGCGAGATGATTGCTGAGTTTCTGCGGAAGCTGCCCACCCCCAATAAAGCTATTATCACCAGCCGCCGCCGTACAGGGGAAAGCGCTCTCACCATCCGCTTAGACCGTCTCTCAGAAACAGAAGCTTTAGAGTTAATGCAAGCGAAGGGACGAGCATACCCCCGCCTAGCCCAAGAACTAAATGCAACCAAGTCAGAGATATTGACCGCTTTATATGAAGCTGCTGGTGGCAATCCCCTAGCGCTTGATTGGACGCTGGGACACGTGGCACACAAAGGTTACTCTATCAGCGTTGCTCTAGAAAGGTTGCGGAATGCTGCCAACTCCGCCGACCTCTACGGCTTTCTATTTGCCGATGCTGTCCAAACTCTCACTAAAAATGACCGCACAGTGCTGTCTGCCCTAGCTGTATTCCGAACACCCGCAACAACAGCAGCACTGGCAGATGCTACAAATTTACTCCTCACGGAAATCCAAGTTGCTGTTGAGCGGTTAGTCACTTTATCTTTGGTGAATGACTTGGATGGCGAACGGTTTGGGTTGCACCCCCTTACCCGCACCTATATTCAAGCAGCTATGGACGAGACAGATACCATAGAGACACAGCCTCTAGCGGGTGGAATTCACTTTGACTCTGCTGCCCAACGCGAAGTTCTGCACTACTGGGTAGACTACGCCCAGAAGTATGGGGGTGACGACAAAGATGCTTATCAGACCCATGACAAGCTAGAAGCTGAGTGGCAGAATCTAGAGGGCGTGGCGACAACCTTGCGGGAGATGGCTGGTATCCCCGGTACACTCAAAGACCGACAGGCTGCCCAGATGCTCATTGATTTGGAAAACACTTTGTTTAACTTCCTCTTCTTTCGAGGTTACTGGGATGAGGTGGTGCGCTTGGGTGAGTGGACATATCAGGCAGGAATGGCGCTGAGTCACTGGAGCGATGCTGGCCGGGGAGCCTCTCATATTGTCTGGATTTACTACAATCGCGCAGAGACAGAGCGGGCAGCAAGTTGGGCGGCTCAGATGGCAGAGGTGATGGAACGGGGCGTTAGCCGTCGGGACAGGGCTATTGCAATTCGGTTCCAAGGAATAATTGCAGATCAACGCCAGAACTGGGCGGAGGCGGAGCGGCTATACCAGGAGGCGTTAGCAATTTACCGAGAGTTGGGGGAGGAAAAGGATGAGGCGATCGCCCTCAACGATCTGGGATTAGTTGCGCGATCGCAGGGACAATATAATCACGCCGAGTCCTACTACAAGCAAGCATTGGCGATAGAAGAAAAGCTGGGAGATAAAGAAGCACAAGCAAATTATTGCGGCAACTTGGGACTTCTTGCCCTTGACCGCAACCGCCCTACAGAAGCCCGTTCTTGGTACAGGCGTGAGTTAGGGCTGGCGCAGGAATTGAAGCAACAAAACTTAGTGGCTAGCGCTCAATCGGGGCTGGCGCAAGTTCTAGAGAAAGAGGGGCGCTACGCAGAGGCGCTACCCTTGGCACACGCTGCCCTAGAAATCCGAGAGCGCCTGCGCGCTCAGAACTTGGAGTTTTCACGCCAATTGGTCGAGCGGTTGCGGCACAAGGCGGGGATAGAATAATTCGTAATTACAGCCTTTCCCCTTTCCCCTTAGTAAGTAGTAGTGCAAAATTAATATACATTTGTCATTGCGAATGAAGCGAAGCGAAATGAAGCAATCGCAAGGGTTTGGGATTGCTTCGCTACATTTCATTTCGCTCGCAATAACATAAATAATTTTGCTGAACCACTTATTGAAACCCCTTCCAGTCTCTAATTTTGAACTTTGATATTGATTATGACTAATTACACTTTGCAAGCAAGTCGTGAATGGTGGTCACAACGGTGGCTAGATTTATTAGATTCTTATCGTTTTAAAAAGCGTTTAGAACGTGCGAGAAACTATGCTCGTCAAGGTAATGTACTGAGCATCGAATTTAAAGGTGCAAAAGTATTGGCTAGGGTACAAGGTAGCGAAGTAGAACCTTATAAAGTTTCTCTCTCCCTCGATCCATTTAGCGATGAACAATGGGGTTATGTCATTGAAACTATGTCCCAAAGAGCGATTTTTGCTGCCAAACTTTTAGCAGGAGAAATGCCACAAAATATCGAAGAAGTATTTACAACAAATGGGCTTTCTTTATTTCCCTTTACTCTGTCAGATATCCACAGCAAATGCTCTTGTCCTGATAAAGCAAACCCATGTAAGCATGTTGGAGCAATTTATTATCAGTTAGGCGATCGCTTCAGCGAAGACCCGTTTGTATTATTTCAATTGCGCGGACGTACTAAAGAGCAAATTCTCAGCGATTTACGCAAATTACGTAGTGGCAAGATAGAAGTTTCTACAACGGAAACATCTCAGGTTTCACAGCAAATTACTAATAATGAATCCGCAGTCAGGCTTGATTCATTCTGGCAGTACAATGAGCCGTTAGAGTCTTCTCTAGTAGTAATTGCGCCTACGGTTAGCGAGACAATACTCGATGTATTAGGCCCTATTCCCTTAGGCAAGGAAGAGGAAAATGCGGGAAATTTGACTTCAGGCGATGTAGTAATGAAGTATTTGCAAACTGTTTACCAAGATGTGAGGCAGAAGGCTGTTTTAGCAGCAATGAATTTAGGAGAAAGTTAAATCAGCAATTGCATACTCTTAACCCACAGTTTTGTAGTTTAGTATTGGCGATCGCAAACTTATTTTTTAACATCCAAGTAAACAGTTCAAGCCCCTTACTGTCCAAACTCCAGCCTTGCTTGCTCAACCAAATCTGCTGTCACAACTTCTTGCTTTGCTTGACGAGCTAGCTGCTCAATTCGCGCTTTCGCTTGAGTGCGGGCAAAGAAAGGGATATTTTTTAACTTTGCTTTAGCTTCAACTGTCCATTGCAAAGTGCCTGGAAAATTTGAATCAGTCATAGACAGTACTCCTTCATTCAATAACTATTTTTAATAACAACAGCTATGCCAATCTACCAATAGAAATTAACAAGCTGCATCTTTTAAATCTGTCTATTATAAATCTGATTGTGTCATATTAAAGCGCAATGGTATAGTTCAAAATCTAATACCAATTTGAAAAAGAATACGACAGATGGGTAGGGAGCCACTTTGTTCGGTCGCCAGACTTGTAGACACCCGGAGGGTGGTGAGACAGCGCTGCGGGAGGGTTTCCCTCCGCAGGCGACTGCGAACCCAAAGGGCTTCCCGCAGGGTAGGATGTGGCGTTGCACAACAATGTTGTGCCCTTACGAATAATTTATTAATATGATGTCCGGCAAATCACCCTTAATATGTCATTGCGAGTGGAACAAAGCGAAACGACGCAATCCCCAGGTTTTTGGGATTGCTTCCTTACGGTCGCAATGACGGTTATTTGAAAAGACATAATATGAATTGATATAAGGTTGGTAGAACTGAATATTATATTGATATAAGGTTGGTAGAACTGAATATTATTAAGTCATAAAAAAGCTCTTGTTTTTACACAAGAGCTATAAAGCATTTGATTGTCAGTGATGAAAGAAATCTTTCAACCTAGTCAAGTTCGTTCATGAACATTACTGGTTCATTCTCACGGTCAATACCTTTCTCAAAACCACCTGCTGCTGCTCTAGCGCGACCAGCGTGCCACAAGTGACCAATGAGGAAGAAGAAACCTAAAACGAAGTGAGAAGTTGCCAACCACGCACGAGGAGATACGTAGTTGAAGGAGTTGATTTCGGTAGCCACACCACCTACCGAGTTCAAAGAACCCAGAGGAGCGTGAGTCATATATTCAGCAGCGCGACGAGCTTGCCAAGGCTGAATATCGTTCTTGATTTTTTCTAAGTCAAGACCGTTGGGGCCACGTAGAGGCTCCAACCAAGGGCCACGGAAATCCCAGAAACGCATGGTTTCACCACCGAAGATGATTTCACCAGTTGGAGAGCGCATCAGGTATTTACCTAGACCTGTGGGGCCTTGTGCAGAACCGACGTTAGCACCTAAGCGTTGGTCACGGATCAAGAAGGTCAAAGCTTGTGCTTGAGAAGCTTCAGGACCCGTAGGGCCATAGAATTCACTGGGGTAAGCGGTGTTGTTGTACCAAACCATACAGGAAGCAATAAAGCCCATCAGGGACAGAGCGCCCAAGCTGTAGGAGAGGTAAGCTTCACCAGACCAAATGAACGCACGACGCGCCCAAGCAAAAGGTTTGGTGAAAATATGCCAGATACCGCCAGCAATACAGATGAAAGCAACCCAGATGTGGCCGCCAATGATATCTTCCATGTTATCAACGCTGACAATCCAACCTTCGCCGCCAAAAGGAGACTTGATTAGATAGCCAAAGATAACAGCTGGGTTCAGTGTCGGGTTGGTAATTACCCGAACATCACCACCACCAGGGGCCCAGGTGTCGTATACGCCACCGAAGAACATAGCCTTCAGCACCAACAGGAGCGCACCGATTCCTAAGATGATCAGGTGGAACCCGATGATGTTGGTCATCTTGTTCTTGTCTTTCCAGTCGTAACCAAAGAAGGAAGAATACTCTTCTAAAGTTTCTGGGCCACGGACGGCATGATAAATACCGCCGAAACCTAGCACAGCTGAGGAAATCAAGTGGAGTACACCAACAACAAAGTAGGGGAACGTGTCGATGACTTCGCCACCAGCACCAACACCCCAGCCCAAAGTAGCGAGGTGAGGTAGCAGGATTAAGCCCTGCTCATACATGGGCTTTTCAGGGATGAAGTGAGCGACTTCAAACAAAGTCATTGCTCCAGCCCAGAAGACAATCAAACCAGAATGGGCAACGTGAGCACCAAGTAGTTTGCCAGATAGGTTAATCAAACGAGCGTTACCAGACCACCAGGCAAAACCTGTTGATTCTATGTCTCGGCCACCGCCCATGACCGCAGGTCTATTAGAGAGCGTTACCACGAGGTAATACCTCCTCAGGGAATACAAATTGTTCGTGGGGTTGATCTTGAGGAGCCATCCAAGCACGGA